>NZ_JAUZUU010000001.1:0-300000 GCF_031844225.1 Acinetobacter sp. RRD8 | reverse complement strand
GAACATCGGTGGGGTATAGGTATAAATACCTAGCAGTGATTCAATACTCACTGTATGTCCGGTTTCTTCCATGGTTTCGCGAATGGCAGCTTCAATAATAGTTTCGCCACATTCGATATGACCCGCAGGCTGATTAAATACCGTGTGTGTCACACCTTCTGTATGTTCTTCTACAAACAGGAATTTTCCGTCTTTTTCAACGACAGTTGCGACAGTGACATGAGCAGTCCAAGCAGTCATAAAGCAGCACCATGGAAAAGGATGCACTATTGTATAAAATTTTAGGGTGTGTGGCTATGATGAAATTTTCCGAAAACTATAGTTTTAAACTTTCCTTCAAATTCATTGTTATGATTATATAGAAAGTCAATTTGACTTTCAGGAATTGGATGTTGGCATATTTCTAGACATGAGTAATATTTGATTGTATTCAGGGAAAGTTCACGTCTTTTTTGTCTAATTTCAACTTTATTTTCATCATAATGTGAAATAAGTGTTTCGAAGTTTTTTACGGGTACTTCTTGTATTTGTACATATAAGTTATTTAAATGTACTTCAAAATAATTTATATTTTCCTTGAGTATGACGGCAGCCTCTAAAGCATTTCTGAGATCATTTTTTTCGAGTTGAATGTTATATTGTACCTTCCAAGAAATAAAACCAATGATGGCAATTATAGGTGTTATTACATAAGCAGTGGTTGTAATAATTGTGTTAATTCCAGTCATACTGAAGCTACAAGATAAAGATTGTCCTTGACACACTGCTATGTACTGAAAAAATCCACATATGAATAAAATTATTATGTAGGTGAGTAGATAAAATCCCACATATTTTTCAATTTCTTTAAACATAAATATTCATATAGAGATAGATTTAATTTATTGTATCTAACGATCAAAAAATTTGGCAATTAAAACAGTTATTTATAATTCCCAGAAACTTTTACATAATTATGTGCAGAATACGGCAAGAACGCCATTTCTTTTTCAGTGAGCGGACGTGCTTTTTTTGCCGGGCTACCAACATAGAGCCAGCCACTTTCCAAAACTTTACCCGGTGGAACTAGCGTACCTGCACCAATCATCACATCATTCGGAATGATGACATCATCCAGAATAATGCTGTTAATCCCAATTAGTACACGATTACCAATCGTACAACCATGCAATGTCACATGATGGCCAATCGTGACATCTTCACCAATGATCAAAGGCGAACCATTCGGTTTATCGGCTTTTTTATGACTGACATGCAACATGGCATGATCCTGAACATTCGAATTTTTACCAATCCGGATTGAATTAACATCACCACGAATCACGGCAAAAGGCCAGACAGAAACATTTTCAGCCAAGACCACATCGCCGACCACGATTCCCATCGGATCGATATAACACGATTTATCAATTTCTGGAGTCGTGTCTAAATAAGAACGAATGTTTTGGCTCATGGTGATCTGCTCATTAAAAGTTTAAGGATCATGTGCATAGTATAAAATAAAAAGCACCCATCTGAATGAGTGCTTTGGTCTTAGTCCAAGACTGAAATGGTCTGTTTAGACTTAGAACAAGTTGCTAAAGAACTGTTTGATATGGTCGAGCATACGCGCGAAGAAACCCGCTTCTTCCACTGCATTCAAAGCCACAAGAGGTTTTTCTGAAATGACTTTACCATCCAGAGTCGCAACATATTTACCGACAACTTGCCCCGGTTGTAATGGTGCAGTCAGTTTCGGTTGAACCACCAGCTGGGTTTTAATCGCATTGGCCTGACCTTTAGGCATGGTCACATTAAAGTTTTCAGCAAGTCCGATTTGAACTTCATCTTCCTTACCGAACCAGACTTTGGCTTTAGCAAGTACCTGTTTAGCTGGTTGAACATTTTTGGTTTCGAAGTTCGCATAACCCCAAGCCAGCAATTCACGTGTCTGCGTTGCACGTTCCTGCATGGTGGGTGCACCAAAAATAACTGAAATCAAGCGAGTAGGGCCACGTTTAGACGAGGTGGTCAAGCAGTACCCCGCTTCATTGGTATGACCAGTTTTTAAGCCATCTACACTTGGGTCGGTATACAGCAGGGCATTACGGTTACCTTGCTTGATGCCATTAAAGGTAAATTCTTTTTCAGCATAAATCGGATAATACTTGGAACTGTCTTTAATGATGTGCTGTGCCAGCGTTGCCATATCTTTGGCAGTCGAATAATGACCTTCAGCAGGCATACCGGTTGAATTGATAAAGCTGGTATTGGTCATGCCAATACGTTTGGCTTCCTGATTCATCATATGTGCAAAGGTACCCTCGTTCCCTGCAATATGTTCAGCCATGGCTTTCGATGCATCATTCCCTGATTGAATAATAATCCCGCGAAGCATTTCAAGTGCAGTTGCCGTACCATTTAAAGGTACATACATACATGATTCCGCGCTACTGCCGCGACACCATGCTGACTCGTTCATGCGCACTTGTTCATCTTCAGTGAGTTCACCGCTCAATAGTTTTTGTTCGATGATGTAACTGGTCATCATCTTGGTCATTGAAGCAGGGGCTAATTTTTCATTTTCATTTTTTGAAGCGAGAAGTTGCCCTGTCTCGTAGTCCATTAGCACGTAGGATTTATTATTCAATTCTGGTGGTGCAGATAGGACAGTTGCTGCAAAGCTAAAACTAGGAACTAATAATAATGCAGCAAGGGCAGTTTTTTGGGTCATTTCTAGTGGGTTCCTATATCTTGATGTAAGCACGAAGAGCCTAGCATTTTAGGACAAAGCTAGGCTGACTTCTATGGGAAACCCGGTCTTATTTCAAAAGTATTGTAAGTTATCGGCAGAAAAGCAGCTTAATTGTTATAGGTGGTTAATTCATTACAAATCACCTGATTTTTTTTCTTGCCGGCTTTCTTGGCATCCGATTGTGCTTCGGCCAGAATATTGCGGAAATCGTTCTGTTTAGCCATCTGGTTTAAGCTTTCAACCGGATTACGCTGGCCCGGCATATACTCAGTCACCAGCTTGGTATAACCCTGATTAAACTGTGACTTGTCTTTGACCATGCTTGGACAGATTTCTGAAAGAACATAAATGGCTGCCAGTTCCTGTTTGGTCACTTCCTGAGTTGGGGTAACATTAATGTTTTCATCGGCTGCAAATGCAGAAGTTCCCAAAAGAGTGGCGGCAGAAATTGCGCAGAATGTTAAAGCTTGGAATATTGGATTTTTCATTGAAAACTCAAAAAATGGATTTAGAACAATAATTTGCTTAGCTTAAACTTATTTTTGAAATTGAAAAGTGGGAAAATGTAGCGAAGCTGTAGAATTATGAATAAATCTGTAAGAGAAAATAAGACGATGTTTACACCGTCTTATTTGAAAATTTAGCTGGCTTAGCCTTGGTAGTTCAGCATTTCTTCACAGACAGTTTTCTGCTCGTCTGAGCTGGTTTGCTTTGCACCCTGACGTGCTTCTTCAAGTAAAGATTTATATTCACTGTCTGCCTGTAGCTTTTGATAGCTCATGCCTTTATCTGAGTAGTCTGCAAGATAAGACTGGATCAATTGTTCAACGGTGCTGTTAAATTTTGGATTTTGACCAATGATTGCCGGGCAAACTTCAGCCATAACCTGTGCTGATGCAATATCTTCTTTTACAATGGTATTGTTTTCTTCAACAGTCAGATCGTTTGCCATGACTGAAGGGGAAATAAATGCTGCCAAGCTTAAAGTGAGAGCGCTAAATAAAGAGAATTTTTTAATCATCTTGAGCCACATATTATAAAGATGGATGTCGAGCAATAAATATATATAATTCCTGCACTAATACAATGAAATGTCCTAGTCAGTCATTTTTTAGCGTAACGAGATTTTTTAGTGAATATTTTAGTTTCAAATGATGATGGGGTGTTTGCACCCGGTATTCAGGCTTTGGCGCAAGCGCTAAAGCCTTTGGGGCGAGTGGTGATTGTGGCACCGGAAAGTGAACGCAGTGGCTTTTCTAGTGCCTTAACTTTGGACCGCCCTTTACGCCCAATCCAGATTTCTCCTGATGTCTGGGCGGTTAATGGGACGCCGGCAGATTGTGTTTACTTGGCCATGAACGGGCTGTTTGACTTTGAATTTGACCTGGTGGTTAGCGGGATAAATAGCGGCGCGAATCTGGGTGATGATGTATTGTATTCCGGTACGGTCGGTGCAGCCTTTGAAGGTCGTTTAAGTAAACATCCTGCGATTGCCGTATCACTCAGTGGACCGAATGTACGCAGCTATCAACAGCCTCAGGATTATCAGCTGGCCGCCGAATGGGTGCATGATTTTATTGTGCGTGGTTTGCCTGTTCTGCCTGAACGTCATATTTTTAATATCAATATTCCAGATGTAGCTGAGTTACAGGGTGAAAAAGTGACGTATCAAAGTCGCTGCCGTCAGTCTAAACCGGTGACGAGTCATGTAGACCCACGTGGTCGTCAGGTATTCTGGATTGGACTCTCAGGAGAAGCAGTCGCAGACCCTAAGCCAGGATTTAACGAAATTGATTCGGACTTCTCTGCGGTCGCCAATGGCTATGTCAGTATTACCCCGATTCAGATGGATGCTACCAATTATGAGAGTCTGCGGAATTTACAAACACAATTGGCAGAAAATGCGTCCTTAGTGTTATAACTTTGTGAAAAACTCGCGATTGCAAGTATATTGCCGTAAAACTTTGCTAATCTTAACGGAATTTTGCAACCGTATAGCATTAGAGAGGAAGATAATGTTCTTGGTGTTACCGAAATGTGTCGTAGCTTCGCCTGCAACCCTGATTAAAACCCTCGTTTTATCGACCGTTGTTATTTCTACAGGAGTAATTACCGGTTGTGCCACCAAACCCCAGGTGAATAATGCAACGCGTTATGCAACAGCTCCTGATTTCTATACGGTGCGTTCAGGAGATACATTGAGTGGGATTGCAGCACGTTATGGACTGAACTATATCAGTGTTGCCGAGATGAATGATATCAGTGCGCCGTACCGGATTTATGTCGGACAATCAATCCGCCTGAAAAGCAATACTGCGCGCCGTAGCACCAGTACTCAGGCTATGACTCAGGCAGCGCCAATCCAGCGTCAAACAATTGCAGTGCCTACACCGGCACCGGTGACACCAGCAACGACAGTACAAACCACACCACGCGTCAGTACATCTGCACCTGTAACGCCAGTATCTACTGCAGCAGGTCTACGTTGGGTAAAACCATCGAATGGCGCGATTCTCCAGCAATACAATTTAGCTTCTAATATTAAGGGCACCCGCTATAGTGGCAATGTCGGTGATCCGGTATTTGCAGCAGCAGACGGGCAGGTGGTGTATGCCGCTGATGGCCTGAAAGAATATGGCAATCTGGTGTTGGTGAAGCATATCAATGGCTATATCACCGCTTATGCACATAACAGTAAATTGAATGTGAAAAGTGGCCAAAATGTAACGGCTGGTCAAAAAATTGCAGAAATGGGATCGACCGGTACAAACCGTACCATGCTGGAGTTTCAGGTGCGCTTAGACGGCAAACCTATTAATCCTACTGCAGTTTTACCAAACAATTAAATAAATAATGCAAAGTGTAAATTTCGCCGTATAATACAATAAGTTGCTTTTATCAAATGATGAAGCACCTCATAAGTTTAGAGGGAAATTTATGTTAGATCAACTTCGAGCAATGGGTGTCTTTGCTTGCGTTGTGGAGAAAAACTCGTTTAGCGGTGCTGCCCGTGAATTAGGGATTACGACCAGCGCCGTCAGTCAACAAATTCGCTCGTTAGAACACGATATGGAAGTCGTACTTCTAAATCGTTCGACGAGAAAATTAAGTCTGACCGAAGCGGGACAAGCTTTTTTCCATAGCTGTCAAGAAATGTTATCTGCTGCTGAACGCGGTAAAGTCCGGATCAATGAATTACGTGATGATCTCGTGGGCGAGCTGCGTATCGTTTCTTTGCCAGAATTATGCGCGAATCATGTGATTCCTGCACTTTCTCATTGGATGGCTGCACATCGCGGCTTGGCAGTACATTTAGAAACAAACAATCATGAGGTTGATTTGTTGGATGGGCGGGTTGATATCGCCCTAAGATTTGAACAGAAAAATGATGAGCATAATCTTCAGGTTGTGCCATTGATGCAGATTGAGCAAATTCTGGTGGCGACACCGAGTTATATTAATCAAAGCACCATTATTTCGAGACCTGATGATCTTAAAAATCATGAGGTCTTACCTTTAACGCATCTTAAAAACCATCAGTATTATCATTTTCAACATGTGAATACTGCAGAAAAAGCCGAGTTTGAACTGAAATCCCGTTTCAGTACCAATAACGGTTTGGTTGCAAAATCGATGTGCTTGCAGGGCAATGGGATTGCCAAGGTTTTATATCTTGATGCTAAAAAGGATTTGCTTAACGGTACTTTAGTTGAAGTTCTGCCTGAATGGAGACTGCCACCGATTACACTGTATGCGGTTATTCCGAAACGTGAACAACAACCGACAAAAATTCTTCGTTGTCTTGATACCTTGAAACAATATTTTAGCCAGATCTCTGGCGGACGTATGTTACAAAACGCATCATAGAATGCAGAATAATAAAAAAGCCGCTTTAGAGCGGCTTTTTTAATTTTTAAGCTAGGGCTTTATGCTAAATAAGATTTGATCATTTTTACTAGACGTTCGATCAACTGGTCTGCCTGCTCCTGGGTAATATTCAGGGTAGGCAACAGACGAACGACATTGCCTGCGGTGACATTGATAATCATCTTGTATTCATCGCGTGCAATCGCAACCAGATCACCGCATTCTTTTGGTAATTCAATCCCGATCATCAGACCAAAACCACGTACGATGACATTTTGATCTGCCAGTTTGTTGCGTAGCTGGTCAACGATATAAGCACCTTTTTCAGCAGCATTCGCGACGATATTTTCTTTTTGCATAATATCGAGAATAGTATAGACCACACGCGAACCCAGTGCTGTACCGCTATAGGTAGAACCGTGATTTCCAGCAGTTAATACGCCGACACCACGACCTTGAGTCATCACTGCACCAATCGGGAAACCGTTTCCTAAGCCTTTGGCTGTGGTCAGTACATCCGGAATAATATTGGTGTGCTGGTAAGCAAAATATTTACCGGTACGGCCATTACCAGTTTGTACTTCGTCCAGCATCATCAGCCAGTTGTGCTGGTTACAGATTTGACGGATTTCTTCTAAATAGCTGAAACCTTGAGGTGCGGTATTCACACCGCCTTCACCCTGAATAGGCTCAATCAAAATCGCTACGATATCCGGATGATTGATTGCAGCTTCTTCAATTGCTTCGATATCACCAAAAGGTACACGAATAAAACCTTCAACCAGCGGGCCAAAACCTTCTTGCACTTTTTTATTGCCTGTAGCAGACAGGGTGGCCATGGTACGACCATGGAAAGACTGGTTAGCAACAATAATTTTTGGTGAAGCAATGCCTTGCATATGACCGAATTTACGTGCAATTTTGATAGCACCTTCATTGGATTCTGCACCACTGTTTGAGAAGAATACTTCTTCCATGCCTGCAACTTCAGCCAGTTTCTGTGCGGCAGCGGTTTGCCAAGGCACTTCAAACAGGTTGCTGGTATGAATCAGGGTCGCTGCCTGTTCAGCAATCGCTTCGGCAATAACTGGATGCGCGTGTCCCAAACCACATACGGCAATGCCGGTTAATGCATCTAAATACTCTGTACCATCTTCGGTATAAAGATATGCACCTCGTCCTCGGACAAAGCTGATCGGTTGACGGCCAAAAACAGGCATCAAATGAGACGGTTGATCAGTTTGTACCGGTGCGAGGGTAATATTATTCATGACTAACTCTTAACTGTTAGGTGGAAAGAAAAACTTATATAAGCAAAAACCCGCTCAGATTTAAAGGGTAATTGTAAATAAAATTGGAATTATTGCTTTAGACATACTGTTTTGCCTGGATTTGGGTATAATGCGAGACAGATGAGTTGAGGATTTATCAATGACTGAACAAGCACGCGATACCGAAGCGTTAATTCGTGACCAAATTGCAAAACACGCAGTACTTCTTTACATGAAAGGCACACCGCAATTTCCACAATGTGGTTTTTCTGCACGTGCAGTAGAAGCACTCAGTCAAATTGGTCGTCCGTTTGCTTATGTAAACATTCTGGAAAACCAGGACATTCGCGCGATGTTACCACAAATCGCCAACTGGCCGACATTTCCACAGCTTTGGATCAATGGTGAGTTGATCGGCGGTAGTGATATCATGCTCGACATGTTCCAAAAAGGTGAATTAAAGCCTTTAGTTGAACAGTACAGCCCGGCAGTTGATGCTTAATTTTGTATTAAATTAAGTCCAGATGTGAAAAAGCGCTTCATTGAGAAGCGCTTTTTTTGTCTCTATTTTTGCTTAGGTCAAGGTCAGAGTTAATCCTCTGTCGCTGCATCCGGCTGTTCAACTGTCGAAACATCAGCTTCAACTTCAGTTTGTGGCTCGACGATTTGCTTCTTGTCTTTCTTCTTCTTTTTTTTCTTTTTCTTCGGTACTTCGACCAGTTCGGCACCATCTTCAATCGCTTGCCAATAATCCAGCTGTGCCATCACTGCGGCATAGATTGAATTTTTGCTATAGCGACCTTTTTTATCCAAGGTACCGACAGGACGCGCCATCAGGATTTCCAGTGCCTGATCAATAGTATCAATCGCGTGAATATGGAACTGGCCTTCTTCCACAGCAATGGTGACATCTTTACGCAGCATTAGATGTTGCATATTTTGCCGTGGGATAATTACACCTTGTTTTCCGGTCAAGCCTTGTAACTTGCAAGCATCAAAGAAACCTTCAATTTTGGCATTCACACCGCCTACCGGCTGTACTTGACCCAGCTGGTTCATGGAACCGGTAATGGCCCAGGACTGATCAATCGGTAACTGACTGATGGCAGATAGCAAGGCAGAAAGTTCCGCGACTGTGGCGCTGTCACCATCGACCTGACCATAACTTTGTTCGAACGCTAGCGCAGCAGAGAAGTGCAAGGTCTGTTCACGGCCAAAATGTGCTTTCAGGAAAGACGACATCAGCAACACGCCCTTGGCATGTAAGGAGCCACCGAGTTCGACACTGCGTTCGATATCCAGAATATCACCGCCACCTTGGTAAACCGAAGCAGTCAGACGTGAAGGCAGACCAAACTCAACATCAGCATAATGAATGACGGACAGGGCATTGATTTGGCCCAGACGATGGCCGCGGGTTTCGATCAGTTGAGTACCACGAGTCAGATCTTGCCAATACAGTTCACGTAAATAGCCGAGACGATATTTACGGTGATCCAGTGCGGTGTTGATATGTTTTTCTGAAACCATCTTGTCACCGGCCTGGAAGGCATGATGATGTGCTTCACGGATCAGATCGCCCAGCGTCAGAGCATGTAATGACAATGAACTTTGATCTTCGGCTTGACGGCTGGAATCTGTGAGCAAGGCGGCTAAAGCAGAACGGTCAAAAGGCAATAATTTATCCGATTGCACATAGTCGGCAATCAGCTGCATATAAGCCTGCTCGTTATTGTCATTACGTTGTAATGTATCGGTGAAATCGGCACGGATTTTAAAGATGCTGCCTAGCTCTGGTTCAAGCTCTAAAATTTCATAATAGATTTCAGGCTCAGCCAGCAAGATGACCTTGATATTCAGGGGAATTGAGGCAGGTTCAATCGAAATACTGCCGGTTAGCGTGATCATATGCTCAAGCGAGGAAAGTTTTAAATGGCCCGATTTAAGCGCGCGCTTCAAGCCTTGCCATGCATACGGCTGTTCCAGCAATTGTTCCGCTTCCAGCATCAGGAAGCCGCCATTGGCCTTATGCAAAGTACCTGGACGAATCAAAGTAAAGTCCGTGGTAATCGTACCATTTTGGGTCAGTTGTTCTACATGACCCAGCAAGTTGTAATGCGTTGGAAAATCTTCAAAGATGACTGGTGCGCCACTGTTCGGTTTATGGGTAATAATCACATTCGCCTGATAACGTGCCGGAACGCGACTGAACAGCGCCGGAGTGAAGTCATCTTCTTCCTGTTCCAGCACAATTTCGACATTGTTGATAATGTCTTCGGCATAATACTTCAGATAATGTTCCAGACCTTCCACGTGTTTGAATTTCGCCAGAATCTGTTCGACTCGCGGTAAGACCACCTGCTTGGCGATATCGCGGTTCAGGATCTGTACGCGATCGCGTGCATCATCTTCCAGATCACCCAGATGCAAACCCAGACGTTCCAGTTTCTTGTCCATATAGCGCATGTTGGACGCCAGTTCGGCACGATCTTTGTTGCTTAAGGCATTCAGATCTTCCTGAGACATTTCCTGCAATTTGTCATCAATCAGATGCACAGGGACAAAACAGTGCTCATCATGTCGCGAGATCAGCTTCAGATCCAGTTCTGCGCCTTCTTTGGTCAGTTCGATCAGCGCCTGCTGCTGTTCATCACCGGTTTCCTGACGAATCATTTCAATGCGGTTGTGATAGGTTTCTGCAGTAAAACGGCGCTCAAGTTGCTTGAGGATCGTTTGCCAGCTTTGATTCAACATGGCTTGGAATTTTGGGCCCTGACCCGAGGGCAGTTCTAGTGCAATCGGCTGACGCTGGTTCTGAAAGTTATTGACGTACACCCAGTCATTCGGGGTTTCCATAGTTTTGGCGTGCTGTTGCAGCAAACGCTTCACCATGGTGCGTTTACCGAGACCTGCGGTACCGACAGCAAAAATGTTATAGCCGGAATAAGGCAGGGCAATCCCGGCCTCAACTGAGGCGCGTGCGCGATCTTGGCCCAAAAAGTTATTCAGGGGCTTGATCCGTTTGGTTGACGCAGGAATTTTTTCTAAGTTTGGAATGTGCGTCAGCTGGGTGGATGTTAACCGGGTATGGTCCAGAGTATTTTTAATTTCGCTTTGTTCAAATGCAGAGATAAGTAAATCTGAGCGGATCTTTTGTGGAGTTGTGCTGGTGTTGCTGGCAATAGAAGAATTAATTTGATCGAGTCTCTGGGTCACTGTTGAAAATCCAAAACGAAATATTACGTTGATGAGAGTTAAGGTATACAGATTTACTTGAAAAATTCAAGCCAACATGTCGCTTTTGCCAGAAAATAAAAAACCGGAAATGTGATAAATATATAAATCTTGTTGAAAGATACGCTATTACAGGATTGAATAGCAGCAATTGGTTTTTCTGCGGAAAATAATAAAGCAATGACAACACAAACGACGGGTTGGAAATCCGCATTTACAGCATTTTTAGATCGACGTGCATTGATCATGCTGTTCTTGGGGTTTTCGGCTGGTGTGCCGATTCTTCTGATTTTTTCGAGTCTGTCTTTATGGTTAGGTGAGGCCGGAATCAGCAAAAGTGCAGTAACTTTCTTTAGCTGGGCCGCATTGGGCTATTCATTTAAATTCGTCTGGGCACCGCTCATTGATGAACTTCCTGTCCCATTTCTGACCAAGGCTCTGGGACGTCGTCGTGCCTGGTTGCTGATTGCGCAGATTCTGATTGTCTGTGCCATTTCCATTATGGCCTTTTCTGATCCGGCTTTGGGTGCAACACATTTACAGCAAATGGCGCTCGGTGCAGTCCTGCTTGGTTTCTCCGCAGCAACACAGGATATTGTGATTGATGCCTACCGGATTGAACTGGCGGAAACCCAGATGCAGACCGTATTGGCCGCCACCTATAATGCCGGTTACCGGATCGGGATGATCGTGGCCGGTGCTGGTGCCTTGTTTCTGGCAGCCTATTTAGGAACAGCCAAAGGCAATTATATTTACGATGCCTGGAAATGGACTTATCTGGCCATGGCTGCCGTCATGCTGGTCGGTATTATCACCACACTGTCCATTCGGGAGCCGCAGGTTAACCGGGTACGCAAACACTATGTGCGCAGTGATTATTTCCGTTTAGTTGCGGTGTTTTTTGTGGCGGTGATCAGTTTTGTTCTGAGCTATATCTATTCGGGCAATCTGGTGGCCAGCATCACCGAACAATTCGCCATTCAAGATACCTTTGCCTTATTCTGTTTTGAGGCCTTGCGCTTTATTGGCTCAGGTGCCGTCGCATTTGCTATCGGGGCAAGCTTGGTAAAATTGGGTGCGGTTAACAAGCAGATGGCCTATGAAACCTGGGTCAATCCGGTTGCAGATTTCTTTAAGCGTTATGGCTTGAAACTGGCATTGGTCTTGTTATTGCTGATCGGTTTTTATCGAGTCTCCGATATTATTGCCGGCGTCATTTCGAATGTGTTCTATCAGGACCTGAATTTCAGTAAAGAACAGATTGCCGAGGCGGTTAAAGTCTATGGAGTGATTTTCTCTTTAGTCGGTGGTTTCCTTGGCGGGCTCTTGGCCCAGAAGATGAACATCATGAAACTGATGTTTGTCGGTGCCGTACTGGCCTGTTCCACCAACCTGATTTTTATCGGCCTGGTCAAGTCTGGTGAAAAACTGGCAGCTGTGGAAGTTAAAGCCGGTAATCAGGTTTATCAGGCAGAGACCGATGAAGTGGGTTACTGGAAGCTAGATGTACCGAGTGCAGTGCTGGCGAAGAGCAAACAGCTACAAGTGTCAGCCGCTTATCTTAATACAGATAATACCAATCAAGCGCCAGTGCAGGTCAGCATGCCGTATTTGACCGCACAACAGGGCAGCACCCAGTTACAGATCCTGCCGATCACCAGTGACAATACCCTCACTGTAGCTGAACAGGACAAGACCATTGTGGTGCGTGGCCAATATGTAGGTGAAGCACTGCAAGAGAATCAAAAAATTGTTTTGCAAATCAATGATCAGAATATTGAGGCAAAACTGGAAAGTGAAGGCGTATTTACTGCCGCGATTCCTGCACAACAACTGATTCAGTCACCTGCACATATTATCAGTGCCGTCCTGATGCAAGATGGTCAAGCACTACAGCAAACCATACATGTTTATCAGGTCAATGATCAGCTGAGCAGTACCCAGAATTTGGATGTCGATATTCAGCCCTTGGCAGTGGTTGATGGCAACAGTTCAGATACGGTCGAAGTCAGTGGCAAGGTGATTAAACCTTATAGCGACAAGTGGCTTTATTTTGCCATTATTGTCGATAATCTGGCCGCCGGGCTGGCTGGTGCTGCGTTTATTGCATTCTTGTCGAGCTTGACCAGTGTGTCATTTACTGCTGTTCAATATGCGATTTTTAGCTCACTCATGACCCTGACGCCTAAGATTTTAGGTGGATATTCGGGTACTATAGTCACCAATATCGGTTATCCGAATTTCTTCCTGATGACTACTCTGATTGGGATTCCGATCCTGATTCTGGTGGTCTGGGTCGCAAAACTGCTCGGTGAACACCAACAACAATCTGTACAGAAGGATGATTAATATGCGCATGCTACATACCATGTTACGTGTAGGCAATTTAGAACAATCTCTTAAGTTCTATACTGAAGTACTTGGCATGACTTTGCTTCGTAAGCGTGATTACGAAGAAGGCCGTTTTACCCTGGCTTTTGTCGGTTATGGCGATGAAGAGAATCACACCGTACTGGAATTGACGGATAACTGGGATACAGACAGCTATGAACTGGGCAATGCTTATGGTCATATTGCGATTGCAGTTGATGATGCTTACAAGGCTTGCGAAGAGATTAAAGCGCGTGGCGGTAATGTGGTGCGTGAAGCTGGCCCAATGAAAGGTGGCGTGACTGTAATTGCATTTGTAGAAGATCCAGATGGCTACAAGATCGAGCTGATCCAGCAAGACAACAATGCACGTAATAACTAAGTGTGATGTAGCGAGATATATGAAATGCATTCATGTATAGATGAAAATATTACATCAATCTGAGTGCATAGCATGGGCCCGGCATCTGTTAAGATAGTCGGGCATTTTTATATCAAACAATAAAATCTGAGGGATTATAGGGATATGCTTAAGTTCTTGGCATTGGATCGGTTTACGATACTGTTGTTTGTGATGGTTTTGCTGGCCAGTGTGTTGCCAGTTTCGGGGAAGGCGGCTGAAGTCTTTGGCTGGGTGACGACAGGAGCGATCGCCATCCTGTTTTTCCTGCACGGCGCCAAACTGTCTCGTGAAGCTGTGCTGCAAGGCATTATGCACTGGAAATTGCATACTTTGGTTTTTGCGCTCACTTTTGCTTTGTTTCCAATTCTCGGACTTTTGGCCAAGCCGATTTTATTACCGATGCTCGGACAGGAACTATATTGGGGTTTCCTGTTTATGTGTTTCCTGCCATCCACTGTGCAGTCCTCGATCGCATTTACTTCGGTGGCTCATGGCAATGTCGCCGGGGCGGTATGTAGCGCCTCTTTTTCCAATTTGATCGGTATGTTTATTACCCCATTATTGGTGGCATTTTTTATTCTCGGTCAATCTGATCATGGTTTTGATCCGACTTCATCGATTATCCAGATTACACTGCTGCTCTTGGTGCCGTTTATTTTAGGACAGATTCTGCGTCCATGGATCTATCCGCAAATGATGAAAATGCCAAAAATCGTCAAGGTTTTCGATCAAGGTTCGATTTTACTGGTGGTGTATGGCGCTTTTAGTAGCGCCGTAGTGGCTGGTCTGTGGAATGAAGTAAACCTGAGTACCTTGTTGTTGCTATTGCTGGCTTGCTCGGTGTTACTCACCATTGTGATGTTATTATCACTTTATATTCCACGCTGGCTGGGCTTTAGCCGCGCTGACCAAAAAACGGCATTCTTTTGTGGTTCCAAGAAAACCTTGGCCAGTGGAGTACCGATGGCGCAAATTTTATTTATTGGCCAGCCGCTGGGCATGATTGTCCTGCCGATCATGATTTTTCATCAGATTCAGTTAATGGTCTGCGGGATTATTGCCAATCTGTGGGCCAAAGAGAGTGAATCAGAAGCTGAAGAATAATTCGCATATTGAATTCGTTTCACGTATAATAATGCCCACTTGTTGTGCTTAGCTCTGACGGTATCCGTCTCGGTGGGCCAAAAGAATGGTCTGTTGTGGTGTTGATCTGCATGAACGATGTTCCTGCTTCCTCATTTGAGAGTGATCAATAGCGATGACAGCTAAACCTTCTTGAATCTAATGGAGTAATCGACGATGCGCGCCGATATTCACCCAAAATATGAAACTTTAGTTGCTACTTGTTCATGTGGTAACGTAATCGAAACTCGTTCAGCTCTTGGTAAAGAAACTCTTTATCTAGACGTATGTTCAGCTTGCCACCCATTCTACACTGGTAAGCAAAAGAACGTTGACACTGGCGGTCGTATCGACAAGTTCAAACAACGTTTTGCTGGTATGTCACGTTCTGTTAAACGTTAATACCCAAAATGAAAAAACGGGCTTTAAGCCCGTTTTTTTTGTGCCTGCAATTTAGAAAATTATCATTCGATTTCCTAAATGCACAGGCTTGTACAAGATCTTAGTGATCTTGTACATCAATCAAATGATCAAGTTTTTTCTGGAAATAATTCCCCTGAATAAAGCGGGCATCCACGTTCCAGGCATTCGCGAACAGTGTCATATCATTTAATTCACGGATCAGAATATTGAGTGGCTTGATTTCATTGTAGCTGGTAATTTTTTCCTGTAGTTGCTCAATCTCGGTATCTTTATTGAGCATATTGGTTAAGTTTGAATGTAAGCTGACACCATCCAGTTCAAGTTCGCGCAGTAAATTTTGACTGTACATGGATTGACCAAAATCACGCAGTGCAATCAGTGCGCCATGTTCATACAGCACGCGTAGATATTTTTGTGCATCTTGCTGATTCAGTAAAATATCTTCTTCTGAGAATTGCAAGATTAGCGGATGCTTCACTTTACTGCGAATAATCGTAATCAGCTTGGAAATAAATTCCGGGAAGGTGCGGTCTTTAAATAGCACGGCACGGTTCAAATTAACAATTAAGCTTGCATCAGGATACTGGGTAATAAAGTTGTGTAGCTGTTTACTGGCTTCAACCAGAATCCAGCGATCCAGTTTAATGGACAGTTCATCATCTTCATGAAGTTCTAAAAGGCTAGAAATATCCTGCCATTTATTCTCAAAAATAAAGCCACTGGTCACTTCATAGGTATATAAACGCGTATCTTCTTTATCATAGAGTTGCTGATACTTTAAATGGATCTCGCCACGTTCCAGACATTCACTTAAGGCTTTCAAAATAGAAGGTGTAGCGCTAGGAATAGACGTGACTGCTGGACTGATCGTTGCCACTGTTGAGCTGGCAACTGGTGTTTCAGCAACACTGAAATCTATACTTGGCATTTCTACCATGGCCGGACTGCTCAGTGATGCAGGAATATCGAGTTTAAATTCAGGTACAGCTTCTGCTTGAGGTAAAGATGTCGAGAATGCTTGTCCAATCAGCGTATTGCAGTGCATTTCATCCTGTAAACCCTGTTCAAGCGTGACATAGCCTAAGCGCAAATTTAGAGGGAATGACTTTTGTCCCACTGTAATGAGTTGCGGTTTGCTTAAGGCATTTAAACTGATCAGTTTGGATTCAAGAATTGCTTTAGAGTCTGCCTGGAACAGACCGACAACGACATCATATTCCAGTTTAAACAGGGGAATATGGGTCTGTTCCTTGAGGAATTCTTTGACTGCATCAAAGTACCCATTAAAAGTGGCCCAGTCAGATTGTAGAACTTCCGGGTCATATGCACTTAAAGAGAAAGTGACTAAGGCATTCACCGGTGCAGACTGCTTGTTCAGTTCACGTTTAAGTGACTGAAAAACACTTGGTTTTCCAGGAGTTTTCTCGGAAAAAACCGTTTGAGATTGAGTATCAATGCTAATTTGTACTGCATCTTCTTCAGCAGTTGAAGGCAAGAATTCCAGTTTTAATGGGTTAGATGCGGACACATGCGGATTCAGAGACTGAATCTCGACTCGACCTAAATCAAATTGACGCTGAGAGATCTTTTTGAAACGGGTTTTAAAATCATTCAAATCTGAAGGCTGGAGCAGATCTAGTAAAGGTAGACCAATGATCTCATCTTCATTTTGCAAGCCAAACAGTTTCAGGTAGTCCGCATTGACCTGAATATGAATCCCTTCCTGAATGGTGGCAACAGCACGGTTGCTGTCGTCTACTAAAGATTGTGCCTGAATTTGTGCTGTTTCCAGCTCAGTCATTAAATGTTGCTGAGATTGTGACAAACGGCTAAATGACAATGCTCGGACCAGTCCCACATAAAAGCGTTCCAAGTAGTCGAAGTTGAGAATGTCATAGATCCCTTTACGGATATATTGCGCATACTGTTCAGCCTGATAATCATCCGGTTTAAGCAAAATCATCGGAAGGTCAGGTTGCAGCGAAAGACGCACCAAACTTAAGGCCTGTTCGTATTTCAGATCGTAGGCACGCCCAAAAATAATCAGATCCCAGTTGAAATTTAATTGTTTTTCAAAAGACTGCAGATCATCCAGCAGCACAGCATCGACCTGATAATCATGACTGGTCAGAAGATCACGGATTTGGTTATATCTAATTTGATTATCATCAATAATCAGTAAACGTGTTTCAGTACGTTTTAACTTTTTAGACAATAATGGATTTCTCACTTCAATGCTTCCCATAAATCATGATTTCTGCTTTCATTCATGTGCTGATCGATAAAGTTTTCGATCATCTCTTCTTCCTGATCATTGAGTAATTCATAATCAAAACGGATGAAACTCTGCGTAATCAGTTGTGCTTTGGTCAGATAGATTTTGATTTCTTCCTGACCGAGACGTAAATGAATGGTTTGTTTTTCCCTAAACATCTGTGAACCAGAGACAATCAGGCTGGTCGAGACCTGATCCAGTTGCGTCATTTTCACCAACAGGGCAGGCTGATAGTTGACATGATGACGTTCGGTACGGGTATAAGCTGCACAAGGAAAGAGCTCTTGTGCCAAAATTTCCAGCCCGATTTCTAGGCTCTTATCCGTTGACTGCTTGATCCAGCGAATCACACCGCCACGCCACTGACTCTGGGTTTTTTCCTGAACCAGAATGAATTCACCGGTTTTCAGGTTAGCCGGGGTAATACCAGTCCATTTAATCCGGTAACCATTGACACTGATATCCAGAACTTCAGCGCTATGGATCTGTTTGGTTTCTCGATCGAGCGCCTTGATGCTGCTAAAACTACTTGGAATGGCGTTTTCCATCGAGCTGACAAAACTGCTTTCGCTCTGGAAATTATAATTGGCATCGAGTTCCAGGGTTTCATTGAAGTTTTTACCTTTAGACAGGTAAAAATGCGCCACGCTCAAGCCAAAGCAGATATTGATCTGTGCTGAATATTCATAACGTTCATGACGACGCTCGACATTGTTCGAGAGCAGATTGTAGATATGAAAATGCAGTGCAGGGGTCAGGAACAGTTTTTCATTCCGCGACAGATACTGCGTATTTTTGCTTTGAGTACCCGTTAAATGATCCATCAGGTTCTGGGTGGAAATATAGAAGCTCGGCTGAAACTGTGGCTCTTGATGGGTATTAAAGATCGGTGGATGATCTTTGCTGGCATCGACCACATAACGGGACAGCGTGGTTTCCTTCGGCAAGATCTGCACCAGTTTGGCCCAGTCAAAACTGCATAGATACAGGCCCTGGATTTCTGCAGGCCGGATCTGATGAGTATTGAAGATATCCAGTAAAATCAGCTGTGCATAGGCATGTGCAATATTCTGGATTTCATGCTGGGTGCCTAATACCTGATTGATATTGCTTTGATAGAAATTATTGTCTATTGCACATTCAAGCAGTTGATGGGCAGCCAGCCATTGTCCCAGACCTGGCGTGCTATACAGCATATGCTGTTGATATAACAGAAGGGTGAGTTGTTGCAGGGCATAATAAATCGACACCATCCGGGCAGTTTGAATGCTCTTCTTTTTGCCTAGAGAAAATAGCGAAAACTTCTGATGGGTCAGCTGATGATTACAGCGCTTGACGATATCAATATAAATTTTGGCAAAATGACTGCGCAACAGCATGGCCAGTTCAATGATCTGGTCATTTCGGTCGGAAGTGATCAGTCCCTGATTGACGAAATGCTTTTCCAGACTGGTCAAGACATTTTCAAGGGTGGGATGCAAGACCTGAATCAGGTCAAAGCGCAGGGTTTCTGGACATTTCAGCTCGGAAACTTCCAATAAGGCATTAAACAGGGATTTGGATGAATTCCCCAGTTGTAGAATCGAAATCCCCGCAACCCATTCCTGCAAAGCCTTGGCAGTGGTTGGGCAAAAGCTCAACTGCTCCCGTTTAAGTTCCGTCGGTGTCTGAAAAATGTCTGAAGTATGCGTGCTCATCTTTATTATTTAACTCAAAAATGTTGAAACCCCAAAAAGCGGTGTCTTATTCTTCTCGCCCGCTATTTCTCGAACCAGTTTAGGAACCAAATACCCCGGCAGGTTCGCTAAAACTTCTGTATAAATCTCATTAATATGGTCAGGCGCTAAATCAAAATGATGCGCACCTTTTACTTTATCAAGTACATGTAAATAATAAGGCATGACCCCGGCATCAAACAAGCGATAGCTCAAATCCACTAAAACCTGAGCAGAATCATTCACCCCGTTTAATAAAACCGCCTGATTCAAAACGGTGATCTGCTGTTGAACCAGTTGGTTTAAACGCTTGCAAGTGAAGTCATCCAGCTCCGATGCATGGTTTGAGTGTACCACCAGAATAATACGTAGCCTACTGTTTTTTAACATGCTAAGTAGCTCTTCGTCGACTCGGTTGGGGATCACAATAGGAACTCGTGAATGTATTCTTAAGAATTTGAGATGTGGTACTGATTCTAGTCGTTCAATCCAGGTTTTTAATTTTCGGTTCGATAAGGTCAGTGGATCACCGCCGCTCAAAATCACTTCATTAATATCGGGTTGGCTTTCCAGATATTGCTTGATATTTATCCAGTCTTCGTTTTTAGGCAGATTTTCCTGATAGGGGAAATGTCGGCGGAAACAATAACGGCAATGCACGGCACAGGCACCAGTCAAGGTCAACAGGAAACGAGATTTATATTTGTGCAGTACGCCGGGTTGCTGATTGGCCTGTTCTTCGCCCAAGGGATCGGTAACAAATCCTGGATGTTCTTCCAGTTCAAGATGATGGGGCAGCACTTGTAAAAGCAATGGGTCTAAAGGGTTTCCGGTCTGCATTTTGCCCACAAAAGCACGTGGTACGCGCAGTTTAAACTGTTCAGACGCCAAGATGGCACCTGAGAGCAGTTGCTCTGGTGCAAGTTGCAGTACTTCAAGCAGTTCGTGGGGATCAGTGATTAGGTCGCTGAGCTGTGATTGCCAGTTTTGTTCTTGATATAGATAGTTCGTCATGCCGGAAGATTAACAATAATAAGTGAGAGGACAAAGCCTGATGGGCGCAGTTTAACAGTTTGTGCGGAAGCGCAATAATCCACTGCGCTATAAAATAAAGAGTGATTCAGCTATGCTGATCTTCGTGCTCGCCTGATGGTATTTTAACGTTGAGCAAGACATGAATAAACAAAGGATTTTCATGTCTGATTGTAACTTAAACAGCCTGAGTGGGTGAAAGCGGATTTTTTCATTGCGGCAAAGTGTATTGCTCATTTAGAATACGCAACATCAAATGAATGTGCATGTGGCAACTCAATGTTCGTGTCAGACTTGCTAAATGACATCGCAACAGCCCATAGCATCAATAGATTAAAGTTAGTAAGTTTGGAGTGCGCCAGTCATGGCCTATTATTCTACGAATGATTTCAAGTCAGGCCTTAAGGTTATGCTTGATGGCAACCCATGTTCAATCATGGAAAACGAATACGTAAAACCAGGTAAAGGCCAAGCTTTTAACCGCGTAAAATTACGTAACCTTAAATCAGGTAAAGTTCTGGAAAAAACTTTCAAATCAGGCGAGAACCTAGAAGCGGCTGATATCGTTGAAGTAGAAATGGAATACTTGTACAACGATGGCGAAATGTGGAACTTCATGGATCCTGTTACCTTTGAACAGATCGCAGCTGATAAAACAGCAATGAGCGATGCTGCAAAATGGTTAAAAGACGATTCAAATGAAAAATGTACCATCATGTTGTTCAATGGCGTGCCTTTAAACGTGACTCCACCGAACTTCGTAGTACTTAAAATCGTTGAAACTGATCCAGGTGTTCGTGGTGATACTTCTGGCGGTGGCGGTAAGCCAGCGAAACTTGAAACAGGTGCTGTGGTACGTGTTCCATTATTCGTACAGCAAGAAGAAAGCGTTCGTGTAGATACCCGTACTGGTGATTATTTAGAACGTGCATAATGGTTTGAAAATAGACTATTATCGAGAGGGATGATTTAAATCATCCCTTTTTTTATGCCAAAGTCTTAGAGGAAAAGCGAAAGAACAGGCGTAAAGTCGCAAGGGAAAACAGCAGTACCTCGAACAACAACAATCACGCTGATTTGTATGCATCACAATATGAGGGATTGAATGGAAACTTTACAAAAGAAGTCGACGCTGACTTCGAAAATGATTTGGCTTTTGGTAGCCATTGTGGGTGCAGTCTCTTTCGGAGTTCTGGCACTGAGTCGGGGTGAGCATGTAAATGCAGTCTGGCTGGTACTTGCCGCCGCCTGTGTCTATAGCATTGCTTACCGTTTCTACAGTTTATTTATTGCCACCAAAGTATTTGAGCTGAATGAACGCCGTTTAACGCCTGCGCATCGTCTGGCCGATGGTCTGGACTATGTGCCGACCAATAAAAGCGTTCTATTTGGCCATCACTTTGCAGCGATTGCCGGTGCAGGTCCTTTAGTCGGTCCGATCCTGGCAGCGCAGATGGGCTATTTACCTGGGACGATCTGGCTACTGGTCGGTGTGGTGCTTGCCGGTGCAGTCCAGGATTTTCTGGTACTGTTTATTTCCACCCGTCGTGACGGTCGATCACTCGGTGAGATGGCCAAGCAGGAACTCGGAACCTTTGCCGGTATTATCGTGATGCTCGGTGCCTTGGGCGTGATGATCATCATTCTGGCAGTATTGGCGCTAGTCGTTGTTAAAGCACTGACTAACAGTCCATGGGGTGTATTCAGTATTGCAGCCACCATTCCGATTGCGATCTTTATGGGCATCTACATGCGTTTTATCCGCCCGGGTAAAATTGCTGAAGTCTCGATTATTGGTTTTGTCTTGATGATGCTGGGCATTATCTACGGTGAAAACATCGCACAACATCCATATTGGGGTCCGTTCTTTACGCTTTCTGGCACTGAACTCACTTGGGCACTGATCATTTATGGTTTCATTGCATCGGTACTGCCAGTCTGGCTATTGCTTGCTCCACGTGATTATCTGTCGACCTTCCTGAAAATTGGCGTGATTGCAGGTTTGGCCGTGGGTATCCTGTTTGCCATGCCTGAAATGAAACTGCCAGCGATTACCAAATTCATTGATGGGACTGGTCCTGTATTCGCAGGTTCTATGTTCCCATTCCTGTTCATTACTATTGCGTGTGGTGCGATTTCCGGTTTCCATGCCTTGGTTTCTTCAGGGACGACACCGAAACTGGTCAACAACGAACGCGATATCCGTATGATCGGTTATGGCGGTATGTTGATGGAATCTTTTGTAGCGATCATGGCTTTGATCTGTGCTGCAATTCTGGATCCAGGAATTTATTTTGCGATTAACTCACCAGCAGCCTTGCTCGGTACTACCGCAGAAAGCGCAGCAGAAGCAGTGCGAACCCTTGGTTTTGTGGTAACCCCTGAAGCCTTGAATTTACTGGCACAGGAAGTGGGTGAGAACTCGATTCTGTCGCGTACTGGTGGTGCGCCAACTTTTGCAATTGGTATGGCGCATATCATCACCGAAATTTTCAACAGTCGTGAAATGATGGCGTTCTGGTATCACTTTGCGATTTTGTTTGAAGCACTATTCATCCTGACTGCTGTAGATGCGGGTACGCGTGCCTGTCGTTTCATGGTGCAGGATACTGTCGGTATTGTGATTCCAGCAGTAAAACAATCACATAATTTCTTCGGAAACCTGTTGGGTACTGCGGTTGCAGTGGCAGGCTGGGGCTTCTTCGTCTATCAGGGCGTAGTCGATCCACTCGGCGGTATTAACAGTTTATGGCCACTCTTCGGTATTGGTAACCAGATTCTGGCTGCGATGGCGCTCATTCTCGGTACTGTCATTCTGTTCAAGATGAAAAAACAGAAATATGTGTGGGTGACAATTATCCCGACAGTGTTCCTGTTCATCACTTCCATGACAGCAGGCTGGCAAAAGATTTTCCACGAAAATCCAAAGATTGGTTTCTTGGCGCAGGCAGATCGTTTCAACACGGCGATTGCCAATAATGAAATCCTAGCGCCAGCGAAAACTGTGGCAGAAATGCAGACGGTAGCGATGTCGAACCAGATTAATGCTGCACTCTGTGCTTTTTTTATGATTGTAGCCTTTGTCATGTTGTTTGCTGCAATTCGCGTTATCCGTCGTGCATTGGCAAATCCTGAGCCATCTGTACATGAAGCAGAAGCGATTTATCGCGATCCTGAAGAGATTCAGCCAGCGAAAGGTCATTAAGGGGAATATTATGAATCTGAAGTTTGCCAAAAGCGGGAAAACGATGATTTATAAAATCATCAAGATGACCGTAATGTCACAAAAGGATTTAATACTGAATCCGAAAAACTGGTCGCGGATTGCGACCTTGTGGCAACGTTTGCAGCAAAGTTTCCGTCTGATGGTCGGTGTACCTGATTACCAGACCTATGTGGAGCATATGCGCAAGCATCATCCCGATCTGGAAGCCATGGACCCGAAAACATTTTATCGTCACTGTGTGGATTCCCGTTATCCATCTGCGGGCGGTGATATGAAGAAGTGTCCGTGTTAATCATTAATTCATAGCAAGCGCCTTTCGGGGCGCTTTTTTTTATCGTTAAAAATTAATATGAGGAATAGACGATCGCGTTAAATCTGAGGTCATTGATTGAGCTAGCGTAGAAAAGTTTTATTATAAAAATCCATGAAATCGCTTAAGTCTCTATACCTTTTAAGTATGATTCTTTTCAAATAGATGGATGAGCTCAGATTGGTATTTTGAGATTTGAGCGAAAAGAAAAATGATCTCTATTTGTGTCGATCATTTTATTTGTTTTCTGCGCTTCTTACTTCTTTTCAACCTGATCATTTTGACTCTTCTATTATTTAAATCCTCGCCATTTTCTAATCAGTATTTTTATTCAGTTACACAGACAGATGATTGATCTTTTGGGAAAATTTAAATTTCAGTGTATGTTAATCTTAGGCCATGTTTTATTAAGGAAATTATTGTGATCTGGGGCATGAAACAAAAGGAAAATAACGACATTGCACACATCAATACTGTGCTTGAACAAAAAATTGCAAGTTATGCACCCAAGATCCAGCGTTTTTTTGAAGAAGTTAATGCCATTGTGTTGGATAAGCAGGCCCAGACCACACTGGCACTCTGTTGTTTGATTGCAGGCGGACATGTCTTATTTGAAGATTTACCCGGATTGGGTAAAACTACATTAGCCAGCAGTCTGGCACATCTGGCTGGGTTAAAGTTCCAGCGGATCCAATTTACCAATGACATGCTGGCCAGTGATGTCATCGGCATTAATATGTTTAACCAGAAAGAACATCAGTTCGAGTTTAAACAAGGCCCGATTTTTACCCAGATTTTACTGGCAGATGAAATTAACCGTTGTAGTCCTAAAACCCAAAGTGCCTTACTCGAAGCCATGGAAGAGGGCTATGCCACCATTGATGGCGTACGCTATGCCTTGCCGAAACCGTTCTGGGTGATTGCCACACAAAACCCGCTGTTCCAAAGTGGAACCTATGCTTTGCCGGAATCCCAACTGGACCGTTTCCTGATGCGTTTGTCTTTAGGTTATCCATCGCGCCATGCAGAAAAACTGTTATTACAGCAGGAATCCCGTTTTGCCCTGATTGCCAGTCTGGCACATATTTTTACTGAAGATGAAATTCTAGATCTGCAAAATCTGACTCATCAGATATTTATCAGTGAAGCTATTCAGGAATATTTGCTCGATCTCGCAGAAAAAACTCGTAAAAGCCGTCATGGACTTTCTACGCGTGGCCTTCTGGCCTTAAAGCGTGCAGCACAAGCGCATGCCCTGATTCAACAACGCGCTTTTGTCACACCGGATGATGTGCAGGCGGTATTTGTCGCGGTGACTTCGCATCGTCTGGGTTTGAGTGAAGCTGAAACGTTTAATGTGATGCAACAGGTTGCGGTCAGCTAAAGGAGTCCTCTCTTGGATAAAACCTGGCAAAAATGGCTGGCCAAACGCTTTCAATTTTCTCAGCAGAAACAGCTCTCGCAGAAAGATGTGCTGGTATTTATTTATCAGCAGGGCTATCTGTATCTAGTGTTGATCTTCATCACCTTTGTGGCGGGGGTGAACTATGCCAATAACCTGATTTTAGGTTTCTGCTTTTTAATCAGTGCGGTGCTGTGTATCAGTTTTTATCTGACTTTTAAGCAATTGCATGACCTGAAAATTGAATTGATCGCAGATGATGTGGGGCAGGTCGGTCATAGCCTGAATTTGCATCTTTATTTTCAACAGCAGCAGCTTCGCCCCCGCTATTTGTATATCAAAGCAGGGAATCAGCTAGCGAAAGTTTATCTGAATGCACAAAAACAGCAATTTATTCTGCCATTTTATGCAGAGCAACGTGGCAAGTTTGATTATCCGGTGATTCAGATTTATTCGGTTTATCCCTTTGGGTTAGTTCGAGCCTGGACCTATCTTTATCATCAGCATTCGGCCTGGGTCGCGCCTAAAGCTGAAGTTTTTAGCACAGAAAATAAATATCACTTTAACCGTTTTGAACCGGATATGGATGAGTTCCGTGAATTACGCAATTACCAGTCAGGTGATTCCTTGCAGGCGGTGTCCTGGAAGCAGTTTGCGCGTGGGCAAGGCTTGTATGTCAAAGTCTTTGAGCAATATCAGGATGAGCACAGTATCGAGATTCATTATGCACATATGCCGAGCCAGTCACATGAAGAAAAACTTGAATTTGTGATGGGTCTGGTCGAGCAATGCGAGCAGCAGCAATGTGCGTACAGTCTGCATTTGCCACAGGCCGAATTGCCTCAGGGCGCAGGTGAAGAACAACTGCGGAAAGCCAAACAATTGTTGGCGCAGGCTTAAGGCGGATAAATTCATGATCAATGCAAAAATCCGTACCTCGATTGTGCTGACTTTGGGCCTGATTCTCATCGCCCAGATGGCATTTATTCCGGTTCTACTCAGTATTATTTTTGCGATTAGTATTGTATGTATCTGGATTTTCCTGAAACGTCAGCAGCCATTTCCTAAAATGGGTACTTTCCTGCTGACGGCTTTGGCACTCGGCAGTATTTATTTGAGCCATCATAGTTTTATCGGGGTCGAGGCTGGGGTAGCGGTTTTATCCACTTTTTTATTTGCCAAATCCCTGGAAAGTAAAAATAAACGTGACCTGATTATTCTGTTTAATTTTGCCCTGTTTGTCGCTGCCAGTTCATTCCTATATAGCCAATCTTTTGGGATGGCGATCGTGATTGTGCTGTGTTTAATCAGCTGTTTGATTGGCCTGTACCGGATTCAGACCAGTGAGTTTGAACAGGAGCAGACCACTCAGCGCGCAGCATTGCAACAGGATGCCAAGCATGTGGGCAAGTTTATCTTGTACGCTGTTCCATTTTTTATCTTGCTGTTTATTTTCTTTCCGCGCTTGCCGCCACTTTGGCATATTCCCATTCCTGAAAATAAGGGCGTGACCGGCATTGGCGATAGTATGTCACCTGGGGATATTGCTGAATTATCCCAATCTAGTGTCCTTGCTTTCCGGATTATTGGTGATGTCAGCAAGCTTCCGCCGCGCTCAGAACTCTATTGGCGCGCCTTGGTGCTAGATGAATATGATGGGCAACGCTGGACCAGCAGTTTCGTCAATCAGCAGCCTTTAATGCGACAACCGATGGATACCTCACCCGTACCTACAGGCTGGAACTACCAATATCTGGCTACGGATCCTTCGGTGTTCTGGATCATGGGTTTGGAAAAATCGATACCTGTGGAACGCCGTTATTATAACCGTCAGGATTGGAGCATTGTGCCGAGACGGCTCACGCAACGTATTGAACCGATTTCGTTACAATGGATCGGAACAGAATATGACCCTCAGGCTTTGCCAACGCAATATATCGAGCGAACGAATACTCAGGTGCAGCGCCGACTTGACCCGCGAGCACAACAATTAGCACAACGTCTCTATACGCAAAGTGCGGAAGATCCTCGGCGTTATGTACAGAAAGTCTTGAACTGGTATCGGCAGAATAACTTTGTTTATACCCTGAAGCCGGGTCAATTGGGGCAAAACCGGATTGATGAGTTCCTGTTTAATTCCCGGCAAGGCTTTTGTGAACACTATGCTTCGAGTTTCGTGATGCTGATGCGTTATGTCGGGATTCCTGCACGGGTGGTCACAGGTTATCAAGGGGGGGAGCTGGCCCCGGATCGGATGAGCTGGGAGGTCCGACAGCTCGATGCCCATGCCTGGACAGAGGTTTGGATTGATCAGAAATGGCAACGCTTTGATCCAACCGCAATGATCGCTCCACAGCGTATAGATGATGGCATGCAAAATCTGCTTTCTCAGGATGCATGGGTATCGGCAAATCAGTCGACCTGGAACTCGCAGCATAATCTATGGATCACCAAACTACGCGTTTGGAGCGATTATGCCAGCTACCAATGGCAAAGTAAGGTGGTGGGTTATAATGCAGAATCACAACAGAGCTGGTTATCAAAATTAGGACTCGGTTCAGTTTATTCGAGTGTCATAATTTTACTGGGCAGTATTGCACTATTGATTTTGGCCTATATCTTCAGAATTTATCTAAAAGCCCGACAGGCGCAATCTCCATTTGATCGTGCGATTCAACAGCTGAATCAATCTTTAGCTGACGATCTCAAAAAGCTGCCTGCTGAAACTTTTCATCACTGGATGCAGCGTTTATCCCAACAGGCTCAGGTTGAAAACCAGACAGCATTTATTCAAGCCATCCAGATCTTTGAAAAAAATCTTTATTCGGGAACCTCAATAACTGAGCAAGAAGTGAAAAAATTCAAGGATTTGCTTAAAACTTGCGCGGACGTTTTAAAAACTAAATGAAAAGGCTTGTTTTCGGTCGGAAAAATTTATAATATGCCAAGCATTCTAGGTGTATAGCTCAGTTGGTTAGAGCGCTACGTTGACATCGTAGAGGTCAGCAGTTCGAGTCTGCTTATACCTACCAAGATTCTAAACGTTATGTTATAAGGGTTTTAAGCGAAAACAGTAGCTTAAAGCCCTTTTTTAATGCCTTGAGTAAAGTGAGCCGTTATCCGCACTATCTGCAAAACCCGTATTTTATGCAGTTATTGCCGTTAAATTTACGTCAAGTTTACGTCAAGAATTTTGGAAATTACGTAATGAAATTACCCAAGCCCAGAAAGCGCGGTTCGGCCTACTACATTGAACTAATGATCAATGGAAAACGTTCTTCAGCAACTCGTGATACCGCAAAAGAATGTGAGCAAGGGGTAGCTCAAAAGATGCTTGAAGCGAAGGTCAATCAGATGGCGGAAGACTTGAGCATAAAACAGTACTATCCCTTCAAAACACTTTTTCATAAATACTATGATGAGCATGGCCGTAAACTTCGCGGATCCAAATACGTCAAAGAACAATTAGCGCCGTTTGATGAAAAGTTTGGTGTACTGGCAGATATGTCTATTCATGACATTTAGCTTAAATATTTCAGCTCAAAGTGCCGCAAATTAATAAATTGATTGAACTGCTGCACTTGCGTTGTACTCGGCTGGAATAGGCTGATCAGCCACAGGCAGATTCGCAGTGTAGGTTCAGTCAATTTTTTATCACGCACAGCGCTTGCTTCATGCTAGATGACATCTTCTAGGGTTTGCGCATCGTAAGATGTTGCTAATGCTGATATGCCTTAAAGAAGAAAGGTAAGAGCAGATAGATCTGTATAAATGTTTGGGCCTGCAGCATTTCGGCTTGTATGACTTTTTTACGTTGGTCACTACGGCGCTCGCTGGCGAACTTAAGGTTTTTTGGCATGGACTTTTATTATTTTTATAATCAGTCTTCATGATAAAAGTAAATTGTTGATCCTAACCGTTTGATCAAAAACCTGGGAATAAACTGCAGGATTTTTGTTGGAAAAGTCGCAATTTTGATAGGGCTAAGTGCAGAATTAAAACGGATTAAAGCTCTTAATGGTATGAAAAATAATAGTTTTTATTTCAAAAAAATCTCTAGGGTTTTCGGTTATATTGAATTATTTCAATAGTACATCTTCAGATTGTAGATAAGGCCTTACCAGATACAAAGGCTGCATCGGGTAAGTAGTTTAATTAATGGCTACTCGATTTGACCATAACTTTATTCTGATACATCTTTGCATCTGCTTCTTTGATAGCTTCAGCTAACCCAAAGGTTGGATTACGCATTGCAAAGCCAATTGCAGCACTAATTCCAACTTTTGTAAAAGTATTTTGAATTCTTGATGCAAGCTTCTTCGCATGCTCTAAGTTAGTTTCAATGGTCATCACAGCAAACTCATCACCCCCTAAGCGAGCGATAATATCATTACTACGTACCGTGTTTTTGAGAGCTAAAGCCATTCTTTGAATGAGCTCATCACCTGCAGCATGACCCAGAGTATCATTTGTGATCTTAAGATCATTAAGGTCTATCATAAGAATAGCAGTAGGGTGACCATAATGCTTACAGCGCTCTTCCTCTTTGATAATAAGCTCATCCCAAGCACGACGGTTGAAAAGTCCAGTCATTGGGTCGGACATTGCTTCTATTTCAAAACGCTCAGCTTTACGTATGTACTCAGCAGCTTTCATATCAGCTTGAATCGTATAACTGAGTACCTTTGCTATCAACTCGAATAATGGAGCATCTTCAACAAGAATTTTAGGTTGAGGTTCGGGATCAATTGCACATAGAGTGCCAAAAAGAGAGCCATCTTCTTTATACAGAGGTTGGCCGATATAGGCTTTAATTGAGACTAGGTGATTTATAGGTGCATCTGCGTAAACTTGAATATCAGGTGAATAGGGAGCAATACGAGGCATATTACTTTGTACCATGTGTGAGCAGAATGAGTCTGCCCAATGAAATACTTGTCCGGGCTTAACGTTATAGCCATTATCTTCACTCAATAATACAATCCAGTCGTCACCCTCAGTACGAGTAATCATCCACAATTTGAAGCCAAAGCGTTGAGATAAGAATTTTAAAATGGCTTGGCCAGCTTCTTCAAAGTTATTAAAGTTAATATTATTCATGAAGTGAACCTACTGCAACAGTAAGAATATATATGCGAAATACCCAATATATGAGTAATTCTTATAAACGGGAGCCTAAAATAGGTATTATATAGAAATGTGTGAAATTTATACTAAAAATAATACTTAAAGAAATTTATTTTTATAATGAAATTTAAAATTAGCCTGCGGTTAGAAATACCAAGATGTAATTTTCTTATTACTTATGAAAAAATGCAATCACTGCCATTATAGCTGCGATATTCATAAGTATTAGAAATATATAAAAAGTCATAATGAATCGAAGCTACCAAAAAATTTTCAAAATTATAGTTCTAAAGAAGCATTTTAAATGTATCTTAATTATTAACAACGAAAGGAAATTGTAAAGTCGAAAGGAAAAGTGTCTAACCCTTTATATTATAATAATATTTATATTAATTTAGTGATTTATCCAAATCATTCAACAGTTTATCTTCATTGTACGCATTGGGGGGGACAATCTTATAAGAGCTGGTATATAGTTTCCTTTAAATTTTTTGGGATAAGCTTCACATATAAGAAAAAATATAAAGTTTATTGTTATTTAACTTTGAATTATATAGAGAATCTTATAAAAGAGAACTCGTACATATCGGATTGTTTAATATGAACTTAGAAAAATAAGAGATTAAAATCATGTCATCATTTCTAATAATTATAGGATTTATATGATGTTTTACAGGGATAATTTTTAGACCACATATTTCCCATAAAAAGGTCAAGAATTATATGGCTGCAAAAGCTGCTGGCTTCTTATGTATGTTACCAGGAGTATTTCTATTTTGTCTTAGATCTTATTTAACATAAATCCCCACGCTAGGGGGACTCGATTCTAGTCTTAAAAAACTTCGTAATTACATACTTCTATTCTTGAAATAAAATCGAGAGGCATTGTCAGTCTCTCAGCTGTAATAGTTTCAAAATGAACCCAGATAGCAGCATCTCTATTCTCAAAACTAATACTTACAAGTTTAACTAAGTCGTAAGGTTCAACATTATGGGTCAAGATAATATTATAGAGGTGATCTGAGCGTACGTACGAAATAAGCATTTGATGGATAGTTAATTGCTCTTTACTGCTTAACTCACTGTAATTACTTAGTTCTGGTAAATCATTTTGAATATTCACTTCAATCCTTAACAATCTTAAATTTTCTGTAGAAAACGGCGATTTTATCAATTTAGACAACGCTGAATATATTGACTTTTGTTAATTCTTTCTAAATCTTGTTCTCGCTCGATAAACATAGCGTATACAGTTAACTACCTGACCTACAAATATACATTGGTTGTTTAACTCAATAATATTCGGCTTGAACTCTGGACTTAGAGCCTGAAGATATCTTTTTCCATTTGTCTCAATAACTAATTTTTGAAAGTAGCATCATCACCGTAACGAACCATAATAATGTCATCAGATTGCATGTCTCCGTAATAAGCATCCGGATCAACTGGACTGCTCCCAGTATCCTAGACATAAGACAGCCTCATTTTGAAACTGTTTCCAATGGTTTTAGAGTCCTCATCTCAGATTTTATTCATAAAGCACATATATTTTATATTGCGAATATGCGTATATTCATATATAAAACTATGATTCATTGATAAGAGGGAAGCTCATGAATCAAATGCCAAAAGTCCAAATTTATCATAACTCGGCCTGTGGCACCTCACGCAATACGCTGGCGTTAATTCGCAATGCGGGAATTGAGCCGGAAGTGATCGAATATCTGCTTACGCCACCCTCGAAAGATCAGCTGGTCAACATGGTTCGGGATGCCGGTTTGACGGTTCGTGAAGTGCTCCGTAAAAATGTCGATCCCTACACCGAGCTGAATCTGGATGATGCCGGCTGGAGCGATGAGAAACTGCTGGATGCCATGCTGCAACATCCGATCCTGATCAATCGCCCGTTGGTGGTTACCGAGTTTGGAACCCGATTATGCCGTCCATCGGAAGTGGTACTGGATATTCTGCCTTTGCCACAATTAAAAGCCTTTGCCAAAGAAGACGGTGAAATCATCGTGGATGAACAGGGCAATCGGGTAAAATAAAGTGTCCCTCCATGCGAAAAAGCTTCAACTTGATTGGAGCTTTTTTATCTGAAAAACACATTGACGATGACCTATATCGGAAAAAGCGGGAAATTGTTCAAGCGAGCGCTTTCTGGTAGGCATATTCTGATCTGGATATCATTTTTGACAGGTCATCTTTACCATATATATGGATATGTGTATATTTGCATAAAAAATGGGAGCAATTATGGACCACGTTCAGTTTTTTAAATGTTTATCTGATGAAACACGTCTCAGTATTGTCCTGCTAATTGCACAAAACAAAGAGCAATGCGTCTGTGATCTGACCGATAAACTGCAGTTAAGCCAGCCGAAAATTTCACGTCATCTGGCCTTGTTACGTTCTTGTGGTTTACTCAACGATCGCCGGCAAAGCCAGTGGGTGTACTACAGCATTAATCAGCAATTGCCGGCCTGGTGTTTTGAAATTCTGGACGTGCTAAAAGCTAGTGAGGTTCCGGTTTTATTTGATTCTTCCGCTCTATCGATTCAGAGCCATTGCGAGTAAGTTTTCATGAAATTTTTGTTTTTATGTACGGGGAACAGTTGCCGCAGCATTCTCTCTGAAGTGTTGTTCAATAGCCGTGCGCCAGAAGGCTGGGTCGCTTACAGTGCCGGCAGCAAACCTTCCGGTCAGGTGCATCCCTTGACGCTTGAAACCCTGCACAATCTGGGCTTGTCGACTGAAGGCTTATCCAGCAAAAGCATTGATGCCTGTGAACAGTATCAGCCAGACGTGGTGATTACCGTCTGTGATGCGGCTGCACAGGAAGCGTGTCCTCTTTATCTTGGCGGAGCGATCAAGGCGCACTGGGGCCTGTCTGATCCGTCCCATTTAGAGGTGGATAAAGAAGAAAAAATGAAAGCCTTTATGAGCACTGTTGAACATATCAATCGTCGCTTGGATGCTTTGTTTAAACTTAACGTAAATGAGCTTTCTCGCTCGCAATTGATTGCAGCGATTAATCAAATTTCGAATGTTGAGTAAGTCACATGTCTGAAAAACGCATGTCCTTTTTAGATCGCAACCTGACGCTCTGGATTTTTATTGCCATGGCGTTAGGCATCGCCATAGGAAACTTTTTTCCTCAAGCATCGGTTGCTCTGGATCAATTCAGTATTAATTCAGTCAATATTCCAATCGCGATTGGTCTGATTCTGATGATGTATCCACCCCTGGCAAAAGTGGATTATGCGACCTTGCCGCAAGTGTTTAAGGATAAGAAAACCCTGACGCTATCTTTAATTCAAAACTGGTTGATTGCTCCGGTACTGATGTTTGCGTTGGCTGTGATTTTTTTGCATAGCTATCCAGAGTATATGACAGGCGTGATCCTGATTGGTTTAGCTCGATGTATCGCCATGGTACTGGTGTGGAATGGTCTGGCCTGTGGTGATAACCAATATGTTGCAGCATTGGTGGCGTTTAACAGTATTTTCCAGATTTTATTCTTCAGTACCTATGCCTGGTTATTCCTGACCTTCCTTCCGCCATATTTTGGTATTGAAGCTCGAGTGATCAATCTTAGCTTCTGGACCATTACCCATGCTGTTCTGGTTTATCTTGGAATTCCGTTCTTATTGGGTTTCTTAACGCGCTTAATTTTGGTGAAACAAAAAGGCGTAGAATGGTATCAAAACAAGTTCATTCCAAAAATCAGCCCGCTGAGTTTGATGGCTTTGCTGTTTACGATTTTGGCGATGTTTAGCTTAAAAGGAGGTGATGTCGTAAGTCTTCCACTGGAAGTTTTACGCATCGCGATTCCTTTAATCATTTACTTTGTGGCCATGTTCTTTATTAGCTTCTTTATGAGTAAATGGATGGGCAATGATTATCCAAAAACTGCTGCAATCTCATTTACTGCGGCTGGAAATAATTTTGAATTATCACTTGCAGTCGCTATTGCAACTTTTGGTATCGCTTCGCCAGTTGCTTTTACCACGATTATTGGGCCATTGGTTGAAGTACCTGTGTTAATTGCTTTAGTGAGTGTTTCACTGTGGCTAAGAAAGAAATATTTTAAAGAGGCTTGATCCGATGAACCTGCCTAACGTAGATCCAAATCTTATTGAACAACCCACCTTTGAAAAAGTCCAAGCCAAAGAACTAGCTCATCCTCCTCGGATTTTACTGCTCTATGGGTCTAATCGGGAACGTTCTTACAGTCGCCTTGCAGTTCTTGAAGCTGGTCGAATCCTTGAATATTTTGGGGCAGAAGTAAAAATCTTCCATCCGAAAGGGCTACCTTTACCGGAAGATGCTGATACTGAACATCCAAAAGTAAAAGAACTGCATGAGCTTCTGGCATGGGCTGAAGGTATGGTGTGGTGTTCACCGGAACGCCATGGTTCTATGAGTTCCATCTTTAAATCGCAGATTGACTGGATTCCTCTGGCAGGGGGTGCAATTCGTGCCACTCAGGGAAAAACCCTTGCCTTGATGCAAGTCAGTGGGGGATCACAGTCCTTTAATAGTCTGAACCAGATGCGTGTTTTGGGGCGTTGGATGCGGATGATCACGATTCCAAATCAGTCTTCAATTCCAAAAGCATTCCTGGAATTTGAAGAAGATGGACGAATGAAGCCATCAGCATTCTATGACCGGATTGTCGATGTGATGGAAGAACTGTATAAGTTTACTTTACTAACCCGTGGGCAAAGTGCTTATTTGACCAACCGTTATTCGGAACGCAAGGAATCGGCTGAAGAGCTTTCCAAACGGGTAAATCAGCGTAGTTTATAAATTCTAGGTGATCAGAGAGACTGAAAAGTATCTTGAGCAATGGAAGGCTAATTTAAACGCTTGAAAATTTTATGAAATACGCCCAGTCTGATAAGCAGGCTGGGTTTTTATTTGATGACAATAAAGAAGGGGGGAAATATTTTGGCTCAATTACAAGCTGAAGTTGATGTGATCATCATCGGTGGTGGACAGGCCGGTTTGTCCACGGCTTATTTCTTAAAGCGTAAGAACATTCCGTTTATCATCCTAGATGATCAGCCTCAGCCTGGAGGTGCCTGGCAGCATGCCTGGGAGTCCTTGCGCCTTTTCTCCCCGAATAGCTGGAGTTCGCTGTCAGGCTGGATGATGCCGGCGACCGAACAGACCTATCCGACCCGCAATGAGGTGATCGATTATTTGACCGCCTATGAGCAGCGCTATCACTTTCCTGTAGTTCGTCCGGTGCGTGTGGAACGCGTGGAAAGTAAGGGCCAGTATTTAGAGGTTTATGCCGGGGAACAATCCTGGAAAGCCAAAGCGGTGGTAAGCGCTACAGGGACATGGAGCCAACCATTTATTCCCGAGTATGCCGGCCGTGAGCATTTTCAGGGCGTACAACTGCATTCCGCAGATTATAAAAATGCTGAGTTATTTAAAACCAAGAAAGTCATGGTGGTGGGTGGCGGTAACTCTGGTGCACAAATCTTGGCAGAAGTATCTCAGGTGGCCGAAACGCTTTGGATCACCCAGACACCGCCGCAGTTTCTGGCAGATGATGTCGATGGCCGTGTCCTGTTCTTAAGGGCGACTGAGCGCCTGAAAGCCCAGCAGGAAGGTAGAAAGATTGAGCAGCCCATTGGGGGGTTGGGTGATATTGTCATGATTGATTCAGTTAAAGATGCACGTGAGCGAGGCATTTTGCAGAGCAGGCGTCCATTTTCAGCTTTTACAGAACATGGCGTGATTTGGGAAGATGGCAGCACAGCGCATGTGGATGTGGTGATCTGGTGTACAGGATTTAAGGCGGCGCTGAATCACCTCAGCAGCCTCGGAATTATCCAGCCGGACCAGACCATTGCGGTTCAGAATGGCCGCTCTGTTCAGGTACCAAATTTATGGCTGGTGGGCTATGGAGAATGGACCGGTGCTGCTTCGGCCACGCTGGTCGGGGTTTCCCGGACAGCTCGGGCAGTAGCGGAAGACATCGCTGCATTTTTGGCCTGAGAGGATTTGATCCTGATTCAGTCGAGTGGATTGAGTGAATAGTATCTGTCTGCAACGAGCATCATACCCGATGGTCTGATGCTCGTGATGATACGCTTGCATTGACGTTCGAATTTAATCAGGTAACTTATGCCCACAATGTGGACAGAAGAAATATTTGTTTTTTTCCTGCTCGAGTTGTTCTTTCTTACGCTCATGAATAAGTTCTAACAGGATATCCTGCATTTGTTCTTTGCTCAGTCCGACTTCTTTACGTAAAATTTCAATTTTTTCTTGATCTTCAATTAAGTCAATTTCTGCATCATCGAGCAGTTCACGAAATCTTAATTCCAGTTTGTGCTTGCGCTGTCTCAGCTCATTGGCCAGACCATTTGCCAGAATACCCGCAGGAAGCGCTGCCAGACCCACCCCTAAAATAGTAATTAAAGCCCCTAGAAAGCGGCCTAAGGGGGTGATTGGTGTCACATCGCCATAGCCGACCGTGGTCAGTGTCACCACTGCCCACCACATGGATGCAGGGATGGAGCTAAAGACTTCTGGTTGAGCCTTATTTTCAACCACATATACTCCAGCCGCCGCGATGATGATCATGATCAGCAGGATAAAAATAACCGCCTGAAATGAGCCCTTTTCGCGCTTGATCACCCGCAATAAAATCTGCAGGGAGACGAAATAACGGGTTAATTTAAGTAATCTGAATAATCGAAGGATTCGCAGGAAGCGTAAATCGAGATGCACAAAGAAGTTAATATAGGCCGGGAGAATCGCCAACAGGTCAATGATGGCACCGCCACTACGGATCCATAACCATCGGTTTTTCCATGCACCTTCAAAGGGGTCTTTTTCCGCAATGGCCCAAAATCTTAATAAATATTCCAGGGTAAAAATAAAGATCGAGAATAATTCAAAGGCATCAAACAGCAGCTGATAGGATTGATAGAGGTCATTGATTGATTCAAGTAAAACGGCAGCAGTATTCCCAATAATCAATATAATCAGAAATATATTGATGACGCGACTTAAGATGCTTTCGTGTTCTTCATTATGCAAATTGTCATAAATAAATCTGCGAAGCTTATACCAGGCCTTGAATTCCATAACAGTGCATTACGGTGCGATAAGATGCTTTGAGTTTAGCGCAAGCCCGGCCATCGAAAGGAAATTTTTAAAAAATTAATCAGAACTGTGGGGTGGTGATTATCCTGGATTTTTAGGGCTAAAGCGAGTGTGCACGACTCTAAAACCCCCAAAGCATTCTGGTAAATCTCACTACGGAATACTTGAACGATACCGATACAATACTGCTTCAACAAATACCCTGTTGTCTTTGGCAGTTACTCAAACAGTACTTGCTCGTCCGGGCAACAGATCCTTAATCTGTTCCCACTGATCATCTCTTAATGCATAGCGTTTAGTCATGAAAAAATAATGAGGACAGATTAGATTTTTTTAAGCTAATTGGTGACAGGCCTAGTTGCATCAAGTGATCTTTTTTCTCTGGCATTTTTGTTTTCATAGAGGGGTCTTATTATTTTTATACCTGTTTCTATGCTAAAAATTAAAAGTGCGTTGTGATCGCCTGATCATAAACTTGAGAATACAGAGAAGGTTTTTGTTGAAGAAAAAGTTATTTGTATAAACAAAGGAAGTGATTTGAATTGGTGATATCTTTATTGGATGTTGAAAAGTAAGAATTTTTATTTCAAAAAATCTCTAGGGTTTTCGAATGTATTGAATTGATTTCAATGCGAAGCCCATAGGGCTGTCGGGCATTGAAAGAGAGCTGATAGCCATACTGTTTTAACAGGTTAGCGGTCAATGCCAGTCCTAAACCATGGCCGTGCTGCTGAGCAGATTTGCGCCAGAAGCGTTGTCCTAAATGTTGGATATCCTGTGCTGTCAGTTGCTGTCCATCATCTTCAATCACTAGGCAACCAGACTGCATGGAAATCCAGATATGGGCAGCCTGTGCATGCAGCAGGGCATTTTCAAGCAGATTTTTCAGTACGGTATACAGCACAAATTCAGGCAGCTGAATTTCGCCCAAGTTGTCCCAGTTTACTTGTATTTTTTTGTTCATTTCTGGATAGCGTGTACCTAAGTCTGCAAGAACTTTCTCAAGTGTGGGGCGAAGCCAGATGGCCTCAGGCATTGCCTGGATACTGTTTTCTGATTGGGTCAGCAATAAAAGCTGCTCGAGTAACAGCGTATAACGCCGGATACTCTCATTGGCCTGCTGCAAATTATGCTGAATGGATTCAGGCAGGTGCTGCTGCTGACCGATCAGCTGGGCCAGTTGTACATGGGTTTTAATTGCAGTCAGGGGACTGCGTAATTCATGTGCAGCATAGGCACTAAAGGCTTTCTCCTGTTGCAGACTGTCATTGAGTTTTTGAATCAACTGCGTGGAATTGTTGACAAAAGGCTGTACTTCTTGGGGAATACTTGCAGGCTTGAGCTGCATTAAAAAATCTGCCACCTCTGAATAGCTAAGGTTTTTCTGGTTCAGGTATTGACTGAGCTGATCCAAAGACCGGAACTGTCTGCGGATAATAAAGATGATCAGGGCAATACAGATCAGCAGTGAGAAGACCAAGGGAATCAGTACGGACTGCAGAATCTGCTGTAGTAAGGTATCCCTCAAGAACATACGTTCTGCTGCCACCACCTGAATATCGCCACGACGCAGAACATAACTGCGCCATTCCGTATCACCCTGCTGCCAGGTGCTGAATCCTTCTGGTCGCTGGCTTAAATTTTGGGGGGGCACCGCGTGTTTTGGCAATCACCTGATTACCTAACGAGATGTCAGAGCTAAAAAGAGAAACTTCACAGGCAATTAACTGGTTTGCATCATCATTCTTGGCTAATTTGGATAAGGTTGCATCCCCTAGACTATCCAGCGGTAACTGCTGAATCAGCCGGGCAACCATTTGTGCAGATGCCGATAAGCGTTGATCCAGTGTGTCTTGTAAACGCTGTTTCAGGTCAATATACAGCCATGAAAATACTGCACTCCACAGCACAATAAACACGGCCAAAAGACTCATGACCAAACGCCATTTCAAGCTGTGACTAAACATGACGCTGCTCAAACGGTTTAAAAATATATCCCACACCACGAATGGTCTGAATTAAATCTGGATGCAGTTTTTGTCTCAGGTGATAAATGTGTACATTCTTTGTTTGTTTTGTTCGCACTTAATCTGTTTGGAGCATTTCAGCTGTCCTTACCCCAAGGAATGTTACAGCGTCTGGATCAATGGCAGCAAAAGCAGAAGGGTGGCACGCTGATTGGTGCCGGTCTTATGGGCATGATCGCTGCACTGATTGTCGGGCCATGTATGAGTGCGCCGTTGGCCGGTGCCTTAATCTATGTGTCTCAGCTCAATCAACCGATGCTGGGAGCCAGTTATCTGTTCGTCTTAGGCTTTGGGCTGGGCTTGCCGCTATTTATTGCTGCCGTATTTGGGTCCCATCTTTTACCCAAACCTGGCATATGGATGGATCGCCTGAAGTTTAGTTTTGGCTTTGTCATGCTGGCTCTGGCCTTGTATTTCGCCCGTCCACTATTGCCCGGCATTTTATACCTGAGCCTTTTGGGTGTGGTACTGATCACCTGTTCAGGCTACTTCTTGTTCAAGATGCTGCCTCATGTGCATCGGTCTGTAGCGAAAATAGGCCTGATGCTGCTCAGTGGTTTACTGGTCTATGCAGGAGGCATGCAGCTCTATCATGTCTGGAGTCAGGTACAGGTGGCCCATGTAGAATCACGGCTTGAATGGCAGAGAGTCAGTACAGCCGCACAATTGCAACAGGTTTTAGCCAAACATCCTGCACAGCCGGTGGTGATTGATGTCTATGCGGACTGGTGTGTGGCCTGTCAACCGATCGAAAAGGAAGTGATTCCACGTAGTGATGTTCAGGCTGCTTTACAAAATGTGGTTCGTATCAAATTAGACCTGACCCACTATCATCCAAGTCAGGATGAGCTGCTAAAAGAATGGCAAATCCTCGGACCACCCACCTTCATATTTCTAAATGCAGCGCATCAGGAACAACGCGAGTTGCGTTTAACCGGAAGCTTTAGCGCGACACATTTGCTCGGTAAATTGCAGCAACTGCAAGGGGAACAACCATGATGATTTCCAGTGATGCACTGCATCTGGGACCTTTGATGTTGCCCTGGTCCCTCATTATTGTTGCAACTGGCTTGATGCTATTATCTGCCATTTTGTTTGGATTAGCCAGAAAGTATTCATGGTCTAAACAGCTGCTTGGACAAAGTCAGGATTTGCTCTGGAGCAGTTTTTTGGTTGGAATGCTGGGTGCGCGTCTTGTTTTCGTCCTGCTTAATGCCGAGCTGTATTTTGCAGCACCCATCGACATACTGAAAATCCAGGACAAAGGTTTTCATTTATGGGGAGGGGTGCTAATTGGTGCTTTATGGTATGTCATTCGAAACAGACAGTTGCAGACCCGATTCAAAGCCATCTTGTTGATCATATTGGTACTCTGGATCGGGCTTGGGCTCGTATTCAAATCCAGCCTAAAAACTGAAGCAGCGTTTCCTGATCTCGCCTTTGCTGGACTAGAACAGGAGCGTCTGGATACAGACAAGATTCCACTCAGCCAGTTCATTGGCCAGCCCACGGTAATTAATTTGTGGGCGAGCTGGTGTCCGCCGTGTCACCGCGAAATGCCGGTGTTAGCCAAAGCAGCCGAGCAGCACCCTCAAGTGAATTTTGTCATGCTCAATCAGGGTGAGGAGGTTGAAACTGTAAATGCCTATTTAAAAAAACATCAGTTTCAATTTAAACATGTCCTGCTGGACCCATATGGTGAACTACCCCAGCAGCTGAATAGTTTTGGCCTGCCAACGACGCTGTTTTTTAATGCTCAAGGCCAGCTGGTCGAGCGGCATATGGGGGAACTCAGTCCGGCCATGTTGCAGCAATATTTAAACAGAATTTCAGATCAACCTTAAAAAACGGAAGGACTTAGTATGAACAAAATTCACCAGGTGCTTGGTGCAGGCATGTTCCTGATCATGAGCATGCACACACAGGCAAATATTAAACAGCATATTGAAAAACAGGGTTTTGTGTTTGTAAAACAGATTCCGGCACCGCAAGGAATGACTGGCTGGGTAGGGCATGAAGACCAGTATTCCAATACGGTATTTATCTCCAACGATGATAAATACTATATCAAGGGCGAACTGTTTGATGCACAAGGGAAAAGCCTTTCCAATGAGCAGATTGAAAAGCATATGAAAAAAGCGGTATTGGACGATGTATGGAAAACCCTGGAAAAATCGACCTGGATCCAGGATGGCAAGCCAGATGCACCACGGGTGGTCTATATCTTTTCCGATCCGAATTGCCCATATTGCTATAAATTCTGGCAGGCGGCTCGGCCTTGGGTCGAATCAGGCAAGGTGCAGTTGCGTCATATTCAGGTCGGTGTGATCCGTGAAGAAAGCCGTGGCCAGGTGGCCACATTGTTAATGTCGAAAAATCCAGCAGCAGTTTTTAATGATATAAACAAGAATAAAGGCAAAAAGCAGCTCAAGAAAATGGAAAAGATTCCTGCCGAAATTGCTGCAAAAATTGATGCCAACCAGGCCCTAATGGGGAAATACGGCTTTTTCTCCACACCGTCGATGGCCTGGAAAAATAATCAGGGTGAATTTAAATCCACTCAAGGCCTGGCGATGGACGTCAAGGAAATTTTTGAACAATAAGATTGGATGAGATATGTCAACTTTGGATCATCCACGGATACTGTTTGCTTTGGAATGAACCGCTCTGGCATGAAACCGGAGTGGTCTGACATTAATTGCATTGGGTTTTGTGATTAAAAAAACCAACCGGCTATTGTAATTAGTCGATCATCAACGTTATGCATAAAAATAGCCTATGCACAGTGGATGGGGATTGCGGTGATTGTATTTGGTATGTTGGTGAATTTCGCCTCAATCCTGCAATATCGACGGGGTTTGACATCACTGCGACCGCCGGAATTTATTGAAGGTTATTACACCCAGTATCCCGTATGGCTAAATCTGTTTACTGCTTTTAGCGGACTGCTTCTGATCATTTCTTTTTGGCTGCACTAAGAAGAGGGCTGGGCGCAATACAGCTCGTACAGCTTTTGCATCAGGCTCAAGACCTTGGGGTCACTCAGACGATAGAAAATCTGTTTGCCCTCACGTCGGGTGCCAACCATGTCGGCCTTACGCAGTACAGTCAGCTGTTGTGAAAGTGTAGGTTGATGAATATCGGCAGATTCTTCAATTTCCTGAACATTCATTTCCCCGTCAACCAGGACACATAAGATTTTCAGACGATCAGGATTGGCTAAAACTTTTAGGCATTGGCTGACGAAATCGACCTGTGAAAAATCAATTTTGGCATTTGCAGCAATCATATCCATAGATGTCCTTGAAACCTTTGATGTAACCCATGCAGTTTACACAATTTACCACAAAACTGCTTGATTATTATTTTTTAATATATAATATAAAAAAGTATATTGTATAGAGATTGATTCACCATGCATGACTTCCTCATCGCATTTATTGGCGGTTTAATGCTCGGACTTTCAGTGGTCGGCTATCTGTATGTCAATGGCCGTATTGCAGGAATCAGTGGTTTGGTTGGGCAGGTATTAAACCCAAAAACCGTATTTAAAACGCCTGCGATCTGGTTTTTATCAGGCTTGATCATTACACCGTTTATTTATGGTCTGTTTGTACAACCTGAAATCGAATTGAATGCCAGCCCATTGATGATGATTGTGGCAGGTCTGCTGGTAGGCTTTGGGACACGTTTGGGTTCGGGCTGTACCAGTGGTCACGGAATTTGTGGCATTAGTCGGCTGTCTAAGCGTTCTATCATCGCGACCATGACTTTTATGTTTGCAGGTTTTGTCGCTGTTTATATTATCCGTCATATCACAGGAGCATTCTAAAATGAAAAATGTGTTTGCCTTTTTATTTGGTGCGCTGTTCTCTGTGGGATTGATGGTATCGGGCATGTCCAATCCGGAAAAAGTACTCGATTTCCTGGATCTGTTTGGCGATTGGGATGCCAGTCTGGCCTTTGTGATGATGGGCGCGATTACTGTGGCCTTTATTCCCTTCCAGAAAGCATTACGTACGGCGCAACCGAAAACAGTATTTAATGAACCTATTGATTTACCTAAAAATAATCAGATAGATAAGAAGCTGATCACGGGTGCGGTTTTATTTGGTGCAGGTTGGGGCATTGCCGGCATCTGTCCGGCGCCAAGTTTCACTTTGATCGGTTTGGGCCACTATCAAGTGCTCTATTTTATTGTAGCAATGCTGGTGGGTGTATGGATTCACCGTAAATGGTCAGGAGCTTAACGATGTCAAATTTACCTATAGTAAAAGATTTTTTTCACGAAGATACCAATACCTTCAGTTATGTTGTACGTGATCCGGCGACCAAAGCCTGCGCCATTATTGATAGCGTTCTGGATTATGATCCGGCATCAGCAAGTACATCCACTATTCATGCCGATAAAATTATTGCCTATATTAAAGAGCAGGGTTTAACGGTCGAGTGGATTCTCGAAACCCATGTCCATGCTGATCATTTAACTGCAGCGCAATATCTCAAAGAAGAACTGGGTGGCAAAATTGCCATGAGCCAGAAAATTGGTATTGTTCAGGAAACTTTTGGCGCGATTTATCATCTGGATATTAAACAATGGAATGCTCAGCAGCTCTTTGATTATTTATTTGAAGATCATGAGTCGTTCCAAATTGGAACATTGAAAGCCTATAACATTCCAACACCGGGACATACGCCTGCTTGCCTGAGTTATGTGATTGGCGATGCGGTTTTTGTGGGTGATACGTTGTTCATGCCAGATTATGGTACAGCACGTTGTGATTTTCCGCGAGGCAGCGCAGAACAGCTTTATGATTCGGTGCAAAGCCTGTTTCAGTTGCCAGAAGATACCCGGGTCTTTTTATGTCATGACTATCTGCCTGAAACACGTGAATCGTATGTGTGTGAATCTGATATACAGACGCAGAAAAAACAGAATATCCATATTCATCAGGGAATCAGTAAAGCTGAATTTGCTCAGATGCGAAATCAGCGGGATTCAGGACTGAGTATGCCTAAGCTGATTCTACCGGCGATTCAGATCAATATGAAAGCAGGACAGTTTCCTGAGCCAGAACAAAACGGTGTTTCTTACCTCAAGCTTCCTCTTAACTACTTCAAATAAGCTTGTGTCGTGATTCAACAAAAAGTTCAACCTTTATTGAATCATTTTTGTGGATAAGGGAGAGGGCGATGTGGGCATTAATACTTGAAGGGCTAGTTATCGGAGTGCTATTGGGTTTGACCGGTGCCGGTGGCGGTATTCTGGCTGTACCTGCACTGATGACGACCCAGGGTTGGACGGTGGCCCAGGCTGCGCCGGTGGGATTGCTTGCGGTCACGCTGTCGGCCTTGGTCGGAACGTTCGAGGGTTTGTTCAAGCGTATTGTACGTTATCGCGCTGCCCTCTGGATTGCTCTCATTAGTATTCCTACAGCGCGTTATGGCGTGCATCTGGCCGATATCGTTTCTCCGGTCTGGCTGACGCTGGCTTTCAGTCTGGTCATGCTGATCGTGGCTTACCGGATCTTTTTTAATAAAGTGACCGACCATGGCAATGCACCGTGCAAGGTCAATCAATCGACCGGTCGTCTGATCTGGAATGTCAAAACTGCTTCGTTCCTAGCAGGTATTGGTGTTGTGGCAGGTTTATTAACCGGTCTGTTGGGGGTGGGGGGTGGTTTTGTAATTGTTCCAGCCCTGCGTAAATTCACCGACCTTGATATGCGCAGTATCGTTGCGACTTCCCTGATGATTATTTTCCTGATTGGTGGGGTCAGTATTTCTGCACACGTGCTGGATGGCTTTCAATATCCTGTTTCGGTTACGCTGACCTTTGTCCTGGCCTGTATTGTCGGGATGTTAATTGGACGCAGTCTGATGCAGCGGATTGACAGTAACAAGGTACAGAAAATATTTGCCACTACCGTGGTTGGGGTGGCGATGTATTTAATCTATTCAGCGCTCATGGGCTAAATAGCCAGTTGGAAATTTAAACTCAAACGCTTTCAATCTACCTGAGCATCGTTTATACAAAATATAATTTTAATGGCCGAGGAAGAATGAAAATGATGAAAACTGCAGAGCAATTGATCCAGAATGCAAAAAGCCGGATTCAGGAAGTCAGCGTAAATGAACTGTTTGAAGCGATGCAAAACCATCAACCAATTGCTCAACCATTTTTATGTCAGCAACATGTCCATTCGATAAAGCAGAACAACTAATTTCACCAAATTGGTTCATCACGATATGTAATTTACAGCCATAAAACCAACCCATAGAACTTTTGCCACGTGATGCGATTTGGGCTAATGATTTATGGCATTGAATACGTTGATTTTTACAAACAGGTAGCGTTGTTGAATCAATCTATAAGTATTGTTTATCTTTGCCTTTCATCAAAGCTACATACAGGGCATGTAGTGCTAATTCATGCCTATTGATCAAGTGAATCATGCGTTGGCAGCAAGGCAAGTGCTTAAATAAAAAGCTTTTATCCAGCTTTAGCCATGTAAAAAAGGCTTTGAAATTATTGAAATGAGAACATTTGTACCAAATGGTGATAAAGCAGATTTCTGAAATTGTGAGCTGAGCATTTCTGATTCTTAGAGAATGATGACTTTGTTTGAGGAACTTCCAATAAGTTGCTTCAAATTTAAGAAAGAAATCATCAATTAAGCAGAATCGGTACTATTGAACATCAGGACTAGAGTTGTGAGTTTGGTTTGGTAACTCAACTGATGGCTCTAGTCCTCTTATTTTTCAAGTCAATTTCTTATCCGTGATTCGGGTTAAATTATTTAAATGATGATTCATTCTGTATTCAGATCTTCATAAATTTAAAGCATACTCATAGGGATATATTCTGTTTTAGACTTAATTCAGGATGCATAAATGAAGTACTCATTTATACAGCAGGCTTTCACTGGTCCCGTGGACATCGTGGGGGATATTCATGGTGAGATTGCCGCGCTGGAACAACTGATCCAGGTATTAGGTTATGACCGGAATGGTCATCATCCAGAACAGCGCAAACTAATTTTTGTCGGTGATCTATGTGACCGGGGGCAAGACAGTGTTGCGGTGATCAAACGCGTCAAACAGCTGGTAGATGAAGGCTATGCACAATGTGTGATGGGTAATCATGAATTGAACCTATTGACCGATACTTTGCGGGAAGGCAATGGCTGGTTTTTTGGTTCACCGCATCAGGATGATCTGAAACCTTTTGATTCGATCCAAGCCTCAATCAAAGATCGACAATGGATTCTGGATTTTTTAAATAGCTTACCGTTGGCCTTGGAGTCGGAGCAGCTGCGTGTTGTGCATGCCTGTTGGCATCAAGGATCAATTGATCAATTACGCAATTCTGGTTTTACTTCGCTTGGCGAAGCCTATGCTGATTTCGTTCAACATACAGCGCTGGATCTGCAAGCCTTAGGTATTAATGAATTCATCCAGATAGAGCAGCAACGCTACCAACACCAGTTCAAAGACCCGGCTGCAACTTTACCTTTATTGCAACATCTCGCAGAAAAAGAGCTACGTGAGCAAATGCACAATCCCATTCGGGTCATTACTTCTGGTGCGGAAAAAATCGCCTTAGAACCGATTTATGCCGGTGGAAGGTGGCGGATGATCGACCGCGTGCCATGGTGGGACAGCTATACCGACCAAATTCCAGTCATTACTGGACATTATTGGCGGAACTTTAAATCTACTGAAGAAAAAACCGGTTTACTCAAATCGATCGATGCACTGCAATGGTATGGACAGCAACAAAACGTATTTTGTGTGGATTATTCAGTGGGTAAACGCTATCTCGATCGTCAACAGGGTGTCGCGTTCAGACATCGACTCGGCGCCTTAAGATTTCCAGAAAATATCTTGAGCTTTGAAGATGGCAATCAGTATTCAGTTCAGCGGTTCTGAGAAAAGGCAATTTTCTGATACAAAAAAAGCAGCTTTTCCAGCCGCTTTTTTACAGAATCTAGATTTTATTCTGCTTCGATTATTTCATAATCATGGGTGATTTCAACACCGCCATCAGACAGCATTTTGCTGGCAGAGCAATATTTTTCAGCAGAAAGTTCTACGGCTTTTGCGACCTGTTTCTCTTTAATCGCTTTGCCGGTCACTACAAAATGCAAGTGAATTTTCGTGAATACTGCCGGAATTGTATCTGCACGTTCAGCCTTTAATTCGCAGCGTACATCGGTAATATCCTGACGAGCCTTCTTTAAAATGGTAACAATATCAAAAGACGCACAGCCGCCCAGACCAGTTAAAAGTAGCTCCATTGGACGAGGACCACGGTTTTCACCACCGTATTCAGCTGAACCATCCATGATAATAGTATGACCACTTTGAGTTTTTGCTTTAAAAGCAACATTCTCTACCCAATGAACGCTTGTTTGCATTGAAACTACCTAAAAAAAGCTATAAATTTGTCAAGTAACTGTACACTAACATAAATTGGGTTGATACGGAATTTCAATCCCACTGTGTGACAAGTTCACATTAGGTCTTGTGCGATCTATAAATTATCCATAATCGGAACTGTTAGCATGACTTCAAACTTTTCACAATTAAGCACTGATGCGCTTTCTCCGGGGCAATTACCAGAATCCGTGAAAGCACTGTTAAAACGTGCATATATTAATCGTTATCCAAAACGTACCACGATCATTGATGCAGGATCAGAATCTAAATCTTTATATTTAATTCTGAAGGGGTCTGTATCTATCATTCTTCGTGAAGATGATGATCGTGAAATTGTCGTGGCTTATTTAAATGCGGGTGACTTCTTTGGGGAAATGGGTCTATTCGAGGTTAATCCACAACGTACTGCGGAAGTTCGTACGCGTGATGTGTGTGAAATTGCCGAAATTACCTATGAAAACTTTCACGAAATCAGCAAGCAATATCCTGATCTGAGCTATGCGGTATTTGCTCAATTAGTACGTCGTTTGAAAAATACCACACGTAAAGTTACTGATCTGGCATTTATTGATGTTTCAGGCCGGATTGCACGTTGTCTGATCGACCTGTCTTCACAGCCAGAAGCGATGATTTTGCCGAATGGCCGTCAGATTCGTATTACCCGTCAGGAAATTGGTCGCATTGTTGGCTGTTCCCGCGAAATGGTCGGACGTGTACTAAAAACCCTGGAAGAGCAGGGCATGATCGAAACCGATGGTAAAGCCATCCTGATCTTTGATGCTTCATTAGAAGAAGCATCTGAAGCAGTGGCAGATGGTGCCATAGACGAATAATCCAGATATTAAAAAGCAAATCTTCGGATTTGCTTTTTTTATGCGTCATTACTCAATACATAAAAATTTAGAACAAGCTTCTCAGAAAAGATGATTTAAGTCTCCCTTATAATTCTGATAGGTTATAGCCCACTTAATCTCAATTCACTGAATAAAATTCACAGGATGTTTTTATGCAATTCAGACCGTTGGCGGATACCGGCATTCTTTTGCCAGAAATTTGTTTGGGCACCATGACCTTTGGTGAGCAGAACACGCAAGAACAGGCTTTTCAGCAACTGGATTATGCCTTAGATCAGGGACTGTATTTCTGGGATACTGCGGAAATGTACCCGGTACCGCCAAAACCTGAAACGCAGGGCGCCACCGAGCGCATGATTGGAAACTGGATCGCTGCCCGTGGTGGCCGTGACAAACTTTTTTTAGCCTCAAAAATTGCCGGACCATCGCAAGGTGGTAGTCATATCCGGGATGGTAAAACCCGTTTTGTTGCCGATGAAATTTCAGCAGCAATAGACCAGTCATTGTCACGCCTGCAAACGGATTATATCGACCTGTATCAGTTACACTGGCCACAACGCCCCACCAATTTCTTTGGCATGTTGGGTTATGGCAATGCTGAAGCGGCAGAAGACCGTGCCGTAACGGATCTGGAAGAAACCCTGACTGCCTTGCAGGATGAAATTAAAAAAGGCCGTATCCGTTATATTGGTCTTTCCAATGAAACCCCGTGGGGCACGATGAAATTTCTGCACCTCGCAGAGAAATTAGGTTTGTCCAAATTTGTCAGTGTACAAAACCCATATAACCTGCTGAACCGTACTTATGAAATCGGCATGTCAGAAATTGCCCATTATGAAGGTGTGGGCTTGTTGGCGTATTCACCTTTGGCATTTGGTTATCTGACCGGTAAATTCCGGCATGGTGCACGTCCTGCCAATGCGCGTGTAACACTGTTCTCCCGCTTTAGCCGTTATAGCAATCCGCAAAGTGAATGGGCAACCGAGCAATATGCCCAGCTGGCAGAACAGCATGGCTTAAGTCTTACCCAATTGGCTTTGGCCTTTATCAAGCAGCAGTTCTTTGTGACCAGTACCATTATCGGTGCGACCAATCTGGATCAGCTCAAAGAAAATATTCAGGCTTTTGAAGTCGACCTGTCTGAAGAAGTACTGAAAGGTATTGAAGATATTCACCGTCAACAGCCGAATCCGGCACCATAATCATGGTGTTGTTATTTTAAAGCACCCTCCAAGCGAGGGTGTTTTAATTTTATGAGAAATTAAATTTGATGATAAACAACATGGCCGGAAAACAATAAAAGCAGCATAATCGAAATAAGACGCATCAAGATGATTTGATAAAAATGAATAGTGAAACAGGTATTTCTAAATCCCAAGTATTAGCTATAGCAGTATTCAACTTAGCTGAGCAGTTGCAACTGAAAGAATTCGAACTTGCATTGATTCTGGGTTTATCTGAGGCGGAATTATCTCTGGTTATAAATGAAAAAGAATTAGAACCAGATACTACAGCAGGCGAAAAAGCTATAGCTTTAGTAAATATCTATCAAAAGTTATTTAGCTTGCATGGTGGAGACTTGAGCTGGATGCGCCATTTTATCAATTCACCTAACAAGCTTTTGAATCATCAAACGCCAAGATCCTTGATGCAAACAGAACATGGTTTGAGTGAAGTATTGCGATTACTAGGAAGGTTGCAACCGTACTAAAAATATCTCTCTATTCTCTACTAAGCTGAAAAATAGCAGAGTAAATTAAATAAAATATGAATTGTTTATCTTCACCTTAAAAATTCTTCTAACCTCACTTGAAATATGATTTGATTACACCAATATTATTATTAAAAACTGTCTAAATGTTTATATTAAGTTTTTGAAAAATATATAAAAATGATTTGAAATTTTATCAAGTGCACCCATATATCCATCAAGTAGAACATTTGTTGTGAGGAATAACAAGAATGCGTTTTGAAAAATTTACCAATCGCCTGCAGCAGATCCTTTCAGATGCACAAGTCTTCGCTATGAGCAAAGACCATACCGCAATTGAACCGATTCATCTTCTCCATGCAGTTTTAAAAGAAGCTTCTTATGCAAGCTTATTACAGCAAGCAGGTGCAAATTTAGTTGAGCTGCAAACGAAGCTACAACAAGCCCTCAATGATGCGGCAAAATTATCAAATCCGTCAGCGGACATTAATGTAAATCCTGAAGCTTATAAAGTACTGACATTAACGGAGAGTTATGCACAAAAAGCCGGAGATGAATTCGTTAGTGTTGATTGGTTGATTTTAGCACTGGCTGAAACAGGATCTACGCAAAAAATACTCAGTAGTGTCGGCGTAAAAGCAGATCTACTGAAACAGCTGATTAATCAAATCCGAGGCGATGAAAAAGTCATGAGCAACAATTATGAAGATCAGCGTGATTCACTGAATAAGTACACCATTGATTTAACTGAACGTGCGTTGGCAGGCAAGCTTGATCCTGTGATTGGCCGTGATGATGAAATCCGTCGTACTATTCAGGTCTTGTCACGCCGTACCAAAAATAACCCGGTACTTATCGGTGAGCCAGGGGTCGGTAAAACGGCGATTGTCGAAGGTCTGGCGCAGCGGATTATTAATGGTGAAGTGCCTGAAGGACTCAAAGGGAAGCGTGTTTTATCTCTAGATCTAGGTTCTTTGCTGGCTGGCGCCAAATACCGTGGTGAGTTTGAAGAGCGCTTAAAAGCGGTTCTGAAAGATATTGCCAAACACGAAGGTGAAATCATCCTGTTTATCGACGAGTTGCATACGCTGGTGGGTGCCGGTAAAGGTGATGGCGCGATGGATGCCGGTAACATGCTGAAACCTGCGTTGGCCCGTGGCGAGCTGCGCTGTGTCGGTGCGACCACACTGGATGAATATCGTCAGTATATTGAAAAAGATGCAGCGCTGGAACGTCGTTTCCAGAAAGTACTGGTCGATGAGCCAAGCGTGGAAGATACCATTGCGATTCTGCGTGGTCTGAAAGATCGCTATGCCACCCATCACGGGGTACAGATTCTGGATTCCGCGATTATTGCGGCGGCGAAAATGTCACATCGTTATATCACCGACCGTCAGTTGCCGGATAAAGCTATTGACCTGATTGATGAAGCAGCATCGCGCATCAAAATGGAACTCGATTCTAAACCAGAAGCACTGGATAAACTGGAACGCCGTCTGATTCAGTTAAAAATGCAGCTGGAAGCGGTGAAAAAAGATGAAGACTCAGGTGCCAAAGCTGAGATTCAATACTTGTCCGATCAGATCGCCACAGTTGAAAAAGAGTATCATGACCTGGAAGAAGTCTGGCGTGCAGATAAAGCGCTGGTCGAAGGCAATAAAGACGTACAGATCAAACTGGATCAGGCACGTACAGCACTTGAAAAAGCGCAACGTGAAGGTGATCTGGGCGAGGCCGCGCGTTTGCAATATGGCGTGATACCAGAGTTGCAAAAGCAGCTTGAACTGGCTGAAAAAGCCGATGAAAGCGCAACGCCAAAATTGCTGCGTAACAAAGTCACCGACAATGAAATTGCTGAAGTAGTGAGTGCTGCGACCGGTATTCCGGTTGCGAAAATGCTGCAAGGCGAGCGTGACAAATTGCTACATATGGAAGAATTCCTGCATAACCGTGTAGTAGGGCAAGATGAAGCCGTGGTGGCGGTATCCAATGCAGTACGCCGTTCACGTGCCGGTCTGTCAGATCCGAACCGTCCAAGTGGGTCATTCCTGTTCCTGGGGCCAACGGGTGTCGGTAAAACAGAATTGACCAAAGCCTTGGCGAATTTCCTGTTTGACAGCGACGATGCCATGGTGCGTATCGATATGTCAGAATTTATGGAAAAACATTCGGTCAGCCGTTTGGTTGGTGCGCCTCCGGGCTATGTCGGTTATGAAGAAGGTGGGGTGCTTACTGAAGCCGTACGTCGTAAACCGTATAGTGTGATCTTGTTTGATGAAGTCGAAAAAGCGCATCCGGACGTATTTAACATCTTGCTACAGGTACTGGATGATGGCCGTTTAACTGACTCGCAAGGCCGGGTAGTGGACTTTAAAAACTCTGTGATCGTCATGACTTCGAACCTGGGTTCGCAGGATGTACGTGAATTGGGCGGTAATGCCACAAAAGAAGAAGTCCGTACGGTGGTGATGAATGCGGTATCGGAACATTTCCGTCCAGAATTTATTAACCGTATTGATGAACTGGTAGTGTTCCATGCGCTGGAAAAAGACCAGATTCGCGGTATTGCCGATATCCAGTTGAACCGTTTACGTCAACGTCTGGCAGAACGTGATATGCGCTTGTCGGTAGATGACAGTGCTTTCGATCAGTTAATCGATGCTGGCTTTGATCCACTGTATGGTGCGCGCCCCCTGAAACGTGCAATCCAGCAGCGTATTGAAAATGGTCTGGCGCAGAAAATCCTGGGCGGAGAGTTCCAGCCGGGCGATACCATTCTGGTGAAAGCTGAAGCAGGTGAGTTAATCTTTGAAAAAATGAAACTTAACTAAACCACTTCTCCTTGCAACAAAAAACCCAGCCTAGGCTGGGTTTTTTTTAATCTTATTGTTAACTTCGAGCATTGCAACACTTTTGTATTCTTGTTGCGGCGAGCTTTAAAGCATGGCTTAAAACTCAGCTCAGGGAAAATAAAGAAGATATCAATCGTGATAAAGACAGTTAATTCATCATCAAATTACACTTGCGGATGACGGATTTTCCAGGCACGGTGAATCTTTTGATTCCGCTTGAAGTCAGGTCCAATGGTTTCCTGGGTAATTTCTTCAACATCAAAGAAGGCCAGAATTTCTTCATCCATCTCAAAACCACGATAGTTATTTGAGAAATACAAGGTACCATCAGTGGTTAAGCGGTTCATCGCACGTTTTAACAGGGACAAATGGTCGCGCTGTACGTCAAAGGTCCCGTAGAATTTCTTCGAGTTTGAGAAGGTTGGTGGGTCGATAAAGATCAGCTCATATTGCTCATGACCTTCTTTTAGCCATTCGAAACAGTCAGAGGCAAAGAACTGATGCTGTTCATCCGCATGATCCACGGTTAAGCCGTTCAGAACAAAATTTTCTTTAGACCAGTTCAAATAAGTATTCGACAGATCGACGCTGGTTGTACTTGCAGCACCACCCAAAGCAGCATGTAAACTTGCCGTTGAGGTATAGCTGTACAGGTTCAGGAAGTGTTTGCCTTTTGCTTCACGTGCAATACGTAAACGCATTTGACGGTGATCCAGGAACAGACCGGTATCCAGATAATCGGTCAGGTTGACCAGAATCTTGGCTTGACCTTCCTGAACGATAAAACGCTTGGATGCTGTACTTTGTTTGGTGTACTGGTTTTTACCTTCCTGACGTGCACGGGTCTTGATAAAGATCGCATCACGGCCCAAACCGGTCACGGCACGAATGGCCTGTAAGGCCAGGTTGAAACGTTTTTTGGCTTTTTCCGGATCAATAGTTTTAGGTGGCGCATATTCTTGTACATGCAAACGCTCGCCATACAGATCTACTGCGACGTTAAAATCAGGTAAATCTGCATCATAGAGACGTAAACAATGGATCTGTTCCTTGACTGCCCATTTTTTTAAAGCTTGCATATTTTTGGTCAGACGGTTGGCAAACTCCATCGCACCTTCAATCGGTTCAAACTGCTGAGGCTGCCAGCTTTCTAGGAATGGACGTACCACTGCGGCCGGTTTAACCGTACCGAAGCGGATATAGATCGGCAATTTACCATTCATCAAACGCAGGATTTGCGGATCATTGAACGCCAGCACATCGGCCTGTTCCACTTGGGAGGCAATCACAGCCGCTTTTTGATTCGGGAAATTCTTTTGCAATAAAGCCGATAAACCCAGGTATAAAGAACGGTTTTGCGCTTTATCGCCGAGACGTTCGCCATATGGCGGGTTGGTCACGAAGAATACTTTCTTGCCTTCTGCATGGAAATCAGGCCAGTCATTTAAAGTCCGTTCTTCGATCATGATATTGTCGAGAGCAGCTTCAAAACCCGCCGCGATAATATTTTGTCTGGTGGCTTTAACCGCTTCCCAGTCCGCATCGAAGGCATAGAATTGTGGTAATTGATTTTTCATTGCCGCTTGATGACGTTCAGCAGCTTCGGCCTTGATGCTCATCCACAGTTCATGGTCATGGCCATTCCAGCCATTAAAACCGAAACGACGGACCAGACCCGGTGCACGGTCGGTCAAAATCATTAGGGATTCAATAATAAAGGTACCTGAACCACACATTGGATCGACAATGATGTCCGGATTTAACGCTTTTAAACCACCTTTTTGCAGAATCGCAGCGGCCAGGTTTTCCTTGATTGGGGCGTCAGTCATAAAGCGGCGATAACCGCGTTTATGCAAAGAGTCGCCAGACAGGTCCAGGCAGTAAGTATGTTCTTTCTTGCCTGCCAGAATATACATGGTAATTTCAGGCTGTTTGGTATCAATGCTTGGACGTTTGCCTACGGCTTCCATAAAGGAATCTACGACACCATCTTTGGCACGTAAAGTCGCAAACTGGGTATTGACCTTGATATCACGTTCGACATGCAAACGAATCGCAAAGGTACTTTGTGGTGCAAAAATCAGCGACCAGTCAAAGCTGAGAGCCCCTTCATAGAGTTCTTCTGCCACATCACGGGCATCATGAGAAAATTCAATTTCATGCGTGTGGATCGGCATCAAGACACGTGAAGCCAGACGTGACCACATGCAGATACGATAAGCATTTTCCAGTGTACCTTTAAAGGTTAAACGGCCTGGAAAACGCTCAATATTCTGAACACCTAAGCCTTGTATTTCTTCTTCTAATAAGGTTTCCAGACCATCGGCACAGGTGACCCAATAATTGCTTAAACGTGGAGAGGTATTCATATAATAGAGAGACCAAAAAAGATAAATAAAAAACTGCGCTAAGTTTACCGTATTTTTATATTGAAAGCTTTTGAAATTCTCTGAAAGGCCGTGGCATGTGATAGAGAAAAATAATATTCACACTATAAATTGAGGAACTGGTATGCATTTTGCTCTATACATGGCAAATCAGGCGGTCAGTCGATGGGGAGCGATGGCTGCCTGATTTTTCAATTTTATAATGGGGGTTAAGATGTTAGAGAATCAGTTACGCAACCATGACGCTTTTTCAGTGGCCACTTTAATCTATGCGCGTTTACGACGTGTTTCAGGTCGGGTGATTGATGCAATTTATCTGGCAGAGAACCTGGATTATGCCCGGCATGTGATTCAACTGGCAGAGCAGACCCAAGACCCAGATTTGAATCATCTGATCCAGCGCCTGAAAATGGTACTGGAGATTTCGGAAACAGCACAAGATTCACCAACAGAATCTGCACACCCAAGCCAGCAGGAAGGGCTGATCTCGGTCGAACCGGATGAAGACGATATCTATCGTGCACAGGTGTCACATCGTTATATTGGTGCACTGCGTTAAACCTGAGATGGGTGTGAATGCTCCAGACTGAAGCGCCCGTTGGTTTTGTACTTAAAATCAGCAAGATGCAAATCGGGTTAAATTATGTTATTGAAAAAATACAAAGGAATCTGATTTTTTATTTTTATTGTTCAGATGCTTTTTGTACAAGTAGCAGCATGGCCAACTATAAAAATTCGCCAATCTCTGTATAATATGTTGACTTAACGCATAAGGAATCTCTCATGCACTTGGCGGCATTGCATACACCGAGCCAGATTCAACTCAATAAAGAAGGTAATCTAAAACACTTCTTGACCATCGAAGGTCTTTCTAAAGAAACCCTGACAAAAATATTGGACACTGCACAGTCCTTTTTTAATGACCAAAATCAGCTGATCACCAATAATTTGCTCGAAGGCAAAACGGTGATGAACCTGTTCTTCGAAAATTCAACCCGTACCCGCACCACCTTTGAAGCCGCTGCCAAGCGCCTTTCTGCCAACGTTCTCAATATCGATATTGCCCGTTCGAGTACTTCCAAAGGTGAAACCCTGCGTGACACCTTATGGAATCTGGAAGCCATGGCGGCCGATATTTTCGTGGTGCGTCATTCATCTTCAGGGGCAGCGCATTTTATTGCCAAGGATGTCTGTCCAACAGTGGCAATTATTAATGCCGGTGATGGCCGTCATGCGCATCCGACTCAAGCGATGCTGGACATGCTGACCATTCGCCGCGAAACCAATAAAAAATTCGAAGAAATGTCGATTGCCATTATTGGCGATATCAAGCATTCACGTGTCGCGCGTTCAGATGTGGCTGCCTTGCAAACTTTAGGTTGCCAGGATATCCGGGTGATTGCACCGAATACCTTGCTGCCATTGGGTTTTGAAGAATATGGCGATGGTGTTCGTCTATTTAACAATATGGAAGACGGCATCAAAGACTGCGACGTGATCATTACCTTACGTATTCAAAACGAGCGTATTGATTCTCCGGCACTGGCCTCGCAAGCAGAGTTCTACAAAATGTATGGCTTGAATAAAGAACGTCTTGCCATGGCCAAACCGGATTGTATCGTGATGCATCCGGGACCAATGAACCGTGGGGTTGAAATCGACTCAAGTATTGCGGATGGTTCGCAATCTGTGATTTTGAAGCAGGTGACCAATGGTATTGCCGTGCGTATGGCGGTGTTGGCTTTATCGATGCAAGGCCAGTTACAAGAACAAGGTTTGATTGAAGCGATTGCGGGTTAAGGAATAAGTCATGACTATTGTAAAAATTGAAAATGTCCGTGTTCTTGATCCGATCCAAAACACTAATTCTATCCAGACCGTGTATCTGGAAAATGGAAAATTCGTTGCAGAAACAGCAGACGTCTCTGAAACGATTGATGGTCAAGGCAAATGGTTAATGCCAACCATGGTCGATTTGTGTGCGCGTTTACGTGAACCGGGTCAACAGCAACACGGTACGCTTAAGTCTGAAGGAAAAGCGGCACGTGAAAATGGCATTTTGCACGTATTTACGCCACCCGATTCAAAGCCAATCGTACAAGATAATGGTGCATTGATTCACGGCCTGGTTGAAAAAGCCATGCTGGATGGTGGTATCTATCTTCAAGTGATTGGTGCACAAACCCAAGGCTTAAATGGTCAACAACCGGCAAATATGGCAGGCTTGAAAAAGGGCGGTTGTACTGCCGTTTCCAATGCCAGTGCGCCGTTTGCCAATGATGACGTGGTACTGCGTACCCTTGAATATGCTGCAGGTTTAGACCTGACAGTGGTGTTCTATGCCGAAGAACCACAAATCGCCAAAGACGGCTGTGTGCATGAAGGCTTTATTGCATCACGTCAGGGTTTGCCGATGATTCCGGCACTGGCTGAAACTGTGGCAATCGCCAAATATCTATTGATGATTGAATCAACCAAAGTACGAGCACACTTTGGTCTGTTGTCTTGCGGTGCTTCGGTGGAACTTATTCGTATTGCCAAGGAAAAAGACTTACCGGTGACCTGTGATGTGGCCATGCATCAGTTACATCTGACCGATCATTTGATTGATGGATTTAACTCTCTTGCACATGTACGTCCGCCACTCCGTTCTGAACAGGACAAAGAATTACTGCGTCAGGGTGTAAAATCAGGTGTGATTGATGCGATTTGTACTCATCATGAACCGCTGAGCAGCTCTGCGAAAATGGCGCCGTTTGCTGAAACGCAGCCAGGATTCACTGCTTTTGATACTTATGTGCCTTTTGGTTTGCAATTGATTCGTGAGGGGTTGTTGACTCCACTGGAATGGGTGGAAAAAGTGACCTTGGCTCCGGCACGTGTTGCACAAATGGCAGATCGATGGATAAATGAATCAGGCTGGGTGCTGCTAGATCCGGAACTGGAATGGACCCTGAATAAAGAAAGCATCGTGTCACAAGGTAAAAATACCCCGTTAATTAATCAAAAAGTGCTGGGTAAAGTGGTTCAAACTTTTGCTGCTTAAGTGATCCCAATTTTATAAAAGTCAGCTTCGGCTGGCTTTTTTTATTTTTTAAATTTTGTGTTGGTAAAATGAGTACTCAACAAAAATAGTGAAACTTTATGATATTCATACAATTATTTACATTTTCAAAAAATGGGGATCGTTACACTGATTAAATATTAAACATTAGAAAAATCAAAAGAATGGTGACGATTATGAATATAGACTTTATAGAACGCCTAAAAAGCGATGTTACGGCGATTGTGCTTCAAGGTGAAACCGAGCACTTATTTGCCAAAGATCAAGCTTTGGCTCAATTCTATCCCATATTTTTAAGTATATTGCGTTCACGTCCCGCCTGGATCGAGAATCTTGGTCAGCAACTTAATCCAAAAATTCATGAATTATTCAATGCAAACCCGGCACTCAAGCAGCAATTTCTCGATCAAGTGGATCAGAGCACGCCGCAAGATGAAATAGAGCATACCTTGAACCGGTCAATTGTACCGACCATGAATTTTTTACAGACTGAAGCAGGTGCTTCGAGTCCGGAAGCGATTAGCCATTTGCTGGAAACCCACGCCGATTCGATTCAGCGCGCATTACCCCTTTGGGCTGGCCCTATTCTGGCAGCGCTTGGAGTTTCACCTTTGGCAGGGCAGAATTTAAATCAGGAACCTGTATTGGCGGAGCAGACCATCATTGTTCAGGAAGAAAGAAAAACCGGCTTTTTATGGCCGTTTATTATTTTTCTGATCCTGGCGGGTTTGATCCTGTTTTTGGTTCGTAGCTGCATGCAGGATGATGTTGAAGATTCAAATACCCAAGCGACCAGTGAAGTTGCTGCAGCTCAGCCTGCATCCTTGCGATTAAGTACAGGCAGTAATGGCGAAATTGTCAGTTGTCAATTACAGCTGAATAATCCGCAGTATATGGAAATTTTGCAAAACGAGATCAAACAGATCTTTAATTATAATATTGGTTGTGGGGCGCTGAGCAGTGAGGTTTATCATTCAGAATTTATTGATCAGGATACTATTCCGACTGTGTTGAGAACAATGCAGGGAATGCCAAATGTGTCACTTGACTGGATTGGCAATCAGGTTTCAGTGCGTGCAGCAACCAATGCAGAGGCCGAGCGTCTGGCAGCACAAATTCGTAGTCTGGCCAAAAATGTCACAGTGGTGACCCAGCAGCCGCTCAATAGAAGTGACGTGATTAATACCGCCAATAGTGAGGCAGAACAAGCCTTGGCCAGTATCAAGACCGATAATGTTAAAGCGCTGGATGTGGCGACTGCACTGAATTTACAGATCATTAATTTTGATACGGCATCGACTGAAGTTCCCGAGGTCAATAAATTGGTGCTGGATCAGGCTGCTGCATTATTGCAACGAGCACCGCATGTCATTCTGAAGGTTACAGGACATGCCGATGCTCAGGGTAGTGAAGCAGAAAATAAGGTGCTGTCTGTGCAACGAGCTCAAGCGATTACCAGTTATCTCGTTGGAAAAGGGGTCAATCCTGCACAGTTACAGGCAGTTGGCATGGGAGAGGATCAGCCGGTTGAACCCAATGCGACACCTGCTGGACAGTTTCAGAACCGTCGCGTGACCTTTGAGGTCGTGAATACTGAAACGGGAATTGTGCGTGAAGTAGATGATGAAGGTGTGGTTGAGAAGACAGGAAATTAAGAGAGCGGCGTATATAAAAAAGGACGAATTTTCGTCCTTTTTTATTGTCTTGAATTAAGAAAATACCGGCGGGCTATAGGTCAGGGTTCTTCCCAGGAACCAGAGCAGGAACAGTACCAAAGGCAGATGGAAAATCAGCTGGGTCACCGTAAATCCAATCACATCTTTGGCTTTTAATTTCAGGATACCCAACATCGGCAGCATAAAGAAAGGATTAATCAAATTCGGTAAGGCTTCGGCAGCATTATAAATCTGTACCGACCAGCCCAGATGCACTTTCAGGTCATGGGCTGCCTGCATCACATAGGGTGCTTCGATAATCCATTTCCCACCGCCAGAAGGAATAAAGAAACCCAGAATCGCCGAGTATAAGCCCATCACAATGGCAAAGGTTTCCTGCGAGGCAATCGAAACAAAGAACTCGGCAATGTAATGTGACAATGACAGATCGGCCGGGTTTAGCGCATTGGTCATCATAAAGGCAATACTGCCATACAGCGGAAACTGGATCAGTACCCCAGAAATGGCGGGTACGGCTTTGGATACCGCATTCAGGAAATTTCGCGGTGTACCGTGTAAGGCCACGCCCAAAATCAGGAAGATAAAGTTATAGGTATTTAAGCTGGAAATGGCCAGAATCGGATTGCTTTTGGAAAATTCGTTAAACATCCAGACTGCGCCCAGAATCACAATCAGAATGCTTAAAATGGGTGAATTTTCCAGCCAATCCCCCGGTCTTTTTTCGGCAGATACTTCCGGTTTTTCTTCTTCAATCTGAATCGGGAAGTGCTCAATGGTTTTAATGTCAGACCCTTTAGGTGCTGACCAGTAAGCAATCGCAATTGAAGCTACAATCAGTACCGCCGTCATGATCATGGATTGCGGCAGGAAAATGGTTTCGGTAAATGGAATCACGCCCGTCAGATTATAAATCGGTTCAGGCAGACTGCTTTTATTGGCCTGTAACTGTGCAGCTGAAGAACTGATGCCCAGTGCCCAGGTCGCACCCATCCCGATAATCGCTGCAGCCGCAGCAGCGCGGTAATCTATGTTAAGCTCTTTACGCTGTGCCAGTGCAATCACTAGGAGTGCAGTCAGTACAGTACTCATGGCCCAATTAATCAGAGAAATTAACAGGCTGACCGTGGCGACCAGGACAATCGCACCACGACCGGAATGTGGCAGGCGCGCCATTTTCTGGATCAGAAGCTGGACAGGCTTAGATACGGAAACCACATAACCGACCACGATCAGCATGCACATCTGCAAGGTAAAGGGAATCAGGCTCCAGAAGCCGTCTCCAAAGGAAATCGCGACATCCTGTGCGGGTGCACCAATTCCGATGGCGGCAATCGCCACAATGATGACGCCAAGCAGGGCAAAAATATAAGAATCCGGAAACCATTTTTCAGACCAGTCGCTGACGCGCAAGGCGAAGCGCTGCAAAATATTTTGTTGAGTTTGCATGATTAAAATCCATTTATTCTGCGATTATTATTTTGAAATGAAACAGCTATATATAAAAAAGCCCTTAAGATGCTTCATTCTTAAGGGCTGGCTGGATCAGGCAGCGTTACGTAGTAGCGCTACCCCCGTGACTTTTTGAATCTCTTCAAAACTTACCTCTGGTGCCAGTTCAACCAGTCGAATTCCATCAGGAGTAACATCCAGTACACCGAGATCGGTAATAATCCGGTTCACCACAGCCTGGCCGGTAAGGGGCAGGCTACATTGCGGTACAATTTTCGGTGTACCATCTTTGGCGCAGTGTTCCATCAAGACCACGACCTTTTGTACACCCGCGACCAGATCCATGGCACCGCCCATGCCTTTGACCTTTTTGCCTGGAATCATCCAGTTGGCCAGATCACCAGTTTCGGACACTTCCATAGCACCCAGAATGGCAATATTGACATGACCGCCACGGATCATGGCAAAGGAGTCGGCACTTGAGAAAAATGAAGCACCTTTACGCGCGGTAACCGTCTGTTTACCGGCATTGATCAGGTCGGCATCCACTGTCTCCTCGGTTGGAAATTCGCCAATCCCCAGCAGGCCATTTTCCGACTGCAGCCAGACATTGATATTTTCCGGAATATAGTTCGCGACTAGCGTCGGCAGGCCAATCCCTAGATTGACGTAGAAACCATCTTCAAGCTCTTGTGCCGCGCGCTGCGCCATTTCATTACGTGTCCAAGCCATGATCAAGCCTCCGCCTTTAAAGTCATCTGTTCAATACGTTTTTCCGGTTGAGCATTCAGGACTATCCGGTTCACATAAATGCCCGGAAGATGGATTTCATCCGGATCCAGCGCACCAATCTCGACAATTTCTTCGACTTCAGCAATGGTGACTTTGCCGGCCATGGCACAGACCGGATTAAAGTTCTGGGCGGTTTTACGGAAAATCAGGTTGCCGGCTTTATCGGCCTTATAGGCTTTAACCAGAGCAACATCAGCTGTTAAAGATTCTTCCAGGATATATTTCTTGCCCTTAAATTCACGTTCATCCTTACCTTCAGCAATCACGGTTCCGACACCCGTCGCCGTATAAAAAGCCGGAATACCGGCACCGCCAGCACGTAATTTTTCTGCCAAAGTCCCTTGTGGAGTAAGTTCAACTTCCAGTTCGCCATTTAAATATTGACGTTCGAATTCCTTATTTTCACCGACATAAGAGGAAATCATTTTTTTAATCTGTTTGGTTTCCAGCAGCAGTCCGAGACCGAAGCCGTCTACGCCGGCATTGTTGGAAATACAGGTGAGTTGCTTAGCACCTGTTTCTTTTAAAGCTGCGATCAAAGCTTCCGGAATACCACATAGGCCAAAACCACCAACGGCCAGGGTATGACCATCTTGCACCACATCCTTTAAGGCGGATTGAGCGCTGTCATAAACCTTGTTTGACATCTTGTCACCTCTATTATTGTTGTAGCAGACTTCAATCTGCTGCTTATATCCTTATGGTTTGCTTAAGAGCATTTTGCTCAAGCAAGTTTATTTTCAAGCACAGGCTTTTTGCCAATAGGCATTGGCATAATTGGATGGATTGTTGCGCTGCAAGACTTCACTGATATTACGGCTGGCCTGCATCAGGGCGTCTAGCTGAATACCGGTTTGAAAGCCCATATTCGAGAGCAGGTAATACAGGTCTTCAGTTGAAACATTGCCTGAAGCGCCTTTGGCATAAGGGCAGCCACCTAAGCCGGCAATGGAGGAATCAAAGACCCGAATGCCTTGAAGTAAAGACTGGTAAATATTGGCGATTGCCATGCCGTAGGTATTATGGAAATGACCGGCCAGCACTTTGGCATCAAGTTCAGCCAAACAAGCTTCCCAGACGTATTTAACCCGGTCTGGGGTGGCCGTGCCAATGGTTTCACCCAACGACACTTCATAGCAGCCCATCTCCAGCAAACGCTGCGTGACTTTCACCACCTGCTTGGGATCAATGGCACCTTCATAAGGACAGTCCACCATGCAGGAAACATAGCCACGTACCTTAATATCATTGGCTTTGGCTGCTGCCATGACATCGGCAAACTTCTCGAAGCTTTCATCAATCGAGCAGTTGATGTTTTTGCGGGTAAAGCTTTCAGAAGCTGCAGTAAATACCGCCACTTCCTTGCAACCCACAGCCAGTGCCGATTCAAAACCTTTCATGTTTGGGGTCAGCAGACTGAACTGAATATTCGGATCTTGGGGTAGGCTGGCAAAGAGCACATCACTGTCTGCCATTTGCGGTACCCATTTGGCTGAAACGCAGGAGCCGACTTCGATGGACTGTAGACCGGTTTTCATCAGGTCCAGAATCAGGTTTTTCCGGTCATCCAATGTCAAAGGTGTTTTTTCATTTTGCAGGCCATCGCGTGGCCCGACTTCTACGATTTTGACAAAATTCGTCATGCCACTTCCTCCGCCAGCGGCTGGAACTCGACCAGTTCATCACCGGCTTTAACCTGATCACCCTTCTGGAAATATGAGCTTGCGATGATGCCGTCATGCGGTGCGCGAATCGAGTATTCGATCTTCATGGCTTCCAGCGTCATCAGCACATCATCTTTTTTGACTTTGTCATTGGCTGCCACGAGCACCTGGGTAATGACGCCTGGCATTGGCGCGATCAGGTTATTTTCCGTGCCTTGTTCATCCTGATTATTAAAATCAGACTTCAAGTAATTAAACTTATAGCTTTGACCATTCTGGAACAGGGTAATGCCTTGCTCACTCTGGCTAAAAGCCAGTTTTTGCTGTTTACCCGCCAGTTGCAAGGCTAAAGTATGGGCATCGACGAGTTGACCCTGAATCTGAATTTGCTGACCGTTATAGCTGGCAACAAAACCTTGATCCTGAGTGCGGAACTGAATTTTCAGGTTGATGCCATTGCGTTGTAATTGCACTGTATGACTATTCTGTTGGTTTAAGCGCCAGAATGCTTGCTGCTGCCATACTGGGTTGCTTGGAACGGGATTCTGTGCCTGATGTGACAGAAGTTCAATCAGTGCGGCACTAACTATCAGTTCGACACTGATATCCGCAGAAGGTTTGAGCAGAAATTCTTCTTCACGCTGAATCAGGCCAGTATCTAAATGTGCATTTTTAAACGAGTCACACAGCACCAGGCGATCTAGAAAAGCAATATTGTTACCCAGACCATCGACATGGAACTGACCCAGCGCATGGTGCATCTGGGTTAGGGCTGCTTCACGATTTTTACCCCAGACAATCAGTTTGGCAATCATCGGATCATAATAAGTGCTGATCTCGTCGCCTTCGACAATACCGCTATCGACACGTACACAGTCACTTTGCTCCGGATAATGCAGGTAGCTGATCTGACCAATCGCAGGAATAAAGCCTTTTTCCGGTTCTTCGGCATAAACACGGGCTTCAAGTGCATGTCCATGAATCTGCAATTCATGCTGCTGCTTCGGTAAAGGTTCACCAAAAGCCACGCGCAGTTGCCATTCCACCAGATCCTGTCCGGTAATCATTTCCGTCACTGGATGTTCAACCTGAAGACGGGTATTCATTTCCATGAAGTAAGCTGTGCCGTCTTGCTCCACGATAAACTCGACTGTACCGGCACCGACATAATTTACTGCACGCGCAGCATCGATTGCCGCCTGACGCATCGCCTCCAGTTTGTCTTCCGGCATTTGCGGTGCAGGCGCTTCTTCCAGCACTTTCTGGTGACGGCGCTGTACCGAGCAATCACGTTCGAACAGATGTACATAATTGCCGTGGGTATCACCAAACACCTGCACTTCAATATGACGTGGTTGAATCACATAGCGTTCAATCAGTACATCTTCATTACCAAAGCTGGAGCGTGCTTCACTTTTACATGAGGCCAGTGAACTCAGGAAGTCTTCACTGCGTTCCACCAGACGCATGCCTTTACCGCCACCGCCGGCACTGGCCTTGATCAGTACTGGATAGCCAATATTGTCTGCCTGCTGTTTCAGGAAGTCGGCATCCTGATTGGTACCATGATAGCCGGGGGTTAAAGGCACACCGGCTTTTTCCATCAATGCTTTAGAGGTGGCCTTTAGACCCATTGCCAGAATGGCTGCTACCGGTGGACCAATAAAAGTGATGTTATTGGCTTGGCATGCTTCGGCAAACTGGTCATTTTCAGACAGGAAGCCATAACCCGGGTGAATCGCTTGAGCACCGGTCGTTTTTGCTGCCTGAATAATGCGATCAATTTGCAAATAACTTTGTGCTGCTGGCGATTCACCAATATAGATCGCTTCATCGGCCAGTTTCACATGTTGTGCCTGCGCATCAGCATCGGAATAGACGGCAACGGTGGCAATTCCTAGCTTTTTTGCTGTACGAATGACACGGCAGGCAATTTCACCACGGTTGGCAATTAAAATCTTCTCAAACATTGTAGGATCCTTCTCGTTGTTATGCCGTGGTCTTGATCCAAGCCGGGCTTTGTTTGTTCAAAAATGCATTCAGTCCATTTTTCGCCTCATCTCCCTGGCGAATATGGGCAATATGCTGTGCGGTTTTAAGCAGTAAATCTTCGGTCAATACCTGTTGGTCAACCAGTTGAATCAACTGTTTGGATGCGCTCTGTGCAGCAGGTCCACCAAGTAAAAGTGCTTCCACAATTTCATCAATTTTGCTGTCGAGCTGTTCCGGTGTGGTGACTTCATGTGCCAGTCCAATGCTTTTGGCCTGTTCAGCAGAAATGCGCTCTGCGGTCAGGAAATAACGCGATGCCTGACGTGCACCAATCGCACGAATTACATACGGGCTGATGGTCGAAGGTGCCAAGCCTAAACGTACTTCCGACGTCGCAAACTTGGCATCTGTACTGGCGATGCAAATATCACAGGCCGAAGCCAAACCCATGCCGCCGCCAAAAGCAATACCATGTACCCGGGCAATGGTCGGCTGTTTCAAGGTTGCCAGACTTTGCAGCATTTTTGCCAGTTTGAGCGCATCCGCTTCGTTATCTGCTTGAGAAGCCTGACCGGCCTGTTTCATCCAGTTCAGGTCAGCACCGGCCGAGAAGCTTTTGCCACGACCCGCCAGAATCACCACGCGCACATCATCACGGCTATTTAAAGACTGGAAGCAGGCATGCAATTCTTCAATGACTTGAGTATTAAAGGCATTGTGCAGTTCGGCACGATTAATCCAGACTGTCGCGACCTGATTCTGCTGTTCGAGCTGTAAAAATTGATAATCCATTTTTGATACCTCTTACATACGGAACACGCCGAATTTGGTTGGCTGGATAGGTGCATTTAGGGCTGCAGCCAGACTCAAGGCTAGTACTTCACGCGATTGCGCTGGATCAATCACACCGTCATCCCATAACCGCGAAGACGCATAATAAGGATGGCCTTGACGTTCGTACTGGTCACGAATCGGCTGTTTAAACTGGTCTTCTTCTTCTACTGACCAGCTACCACCTTTCTGTTCAATCTGGTCACGTTTTAAGGTTGACAAAACGCTGGAGGCCTGTTCACCGCCCATCACTGAAATACGCGAGTTTGGCCAGGTCCACATAAAGCGTGGCGAATAAGCACGACCACACATACCATAGTTGCCGGCACCAAAAGAACCGCCAATCACTAGAGTCAACTTAGGTACATTGGCATTAGCGACGGCCATCACCAGCTTGGCACCATTTTTGGCAATGCCTTCATTTTCATACTGGCGACCGACCATAAAGCCGGTAATGTTTTGCAGAAAAATCAGTGGAATATTGCGCTGGGTACACAGTTCAATAAAATGTGCGCCTTTTTGGGCAGACTCGGAAAATAGAATGCCATTATTGGCAATTATCCCGACCGGCATGCCATAGAGCTTGGCAAAACCGGTCACCAGGGTAGTGCCGAAACGTGCCTTGAACTCGTCAAAACGTGAACCGTCGACAATACGGGCTATCACTTCACGGATATCAAAAGGCTTACGCGCGTCACTCGGCACAATGCCGTACAGTTCCGAACTGTCAAATAGCGGCGCTTCGATTTCATCTGCGGTCTTGTTTGGCTTTTTGTTCAGGTTGGCCACGATGTTGCGGGCAATCGCAAGTGCATGTTCATCGTTTTCAGCCAGATGATCAGCCACGCCAGACAAACGGGTATGCACATCACCACCACCGAGATCCTCACTAGACACCACTTCACCAGTAGCTGCCTTAACCAGAGGAGGGCCGCCGAGGAAGATCGTGCCCTGATTGCGGACAATAATGGTTTCATCCGACATGGCGGGAACATAAGCACCGCCTGCAGTACAGCTACCCATCACCACTGCAATCTGGGCGATACCTTGGCTCGACATACGTGCCTGATTGTAGAAAATACGGCCGAAGTGATCGCGGTCTGGAAATACTTCATCCTGTAAAGGCAAATATGCACCGCCTGAATCCACCAGATAAATACAAGTCAGATGGTTCTGTTCGGCAATTTCCTGGGCACGTAAATGCTTTTTCACTGTTAATGGATAATAAGTACCGCCTTTCACCGTAGCATCATTGGCGATGATCATGCAGGTCACACCGTTGACCTGACCAACACCAGCGACCACACCTGCGGCAGGCACATCATCCTGATAAACCTGATAGGCAGCCAGCTGACCAATTTCCAGAAAAGCGGTTCCTGGATCAATCAGGTGATTAATCCGTTCACGTGGTAACAGCTTGCCGCGATCTAAATGTTTTTGGCGGGCAGTTTCGCCGCCACCGAGGGCAATCTTTTCAACTTTCTGTTTCAGGTCATCCACCAGTTGCAGCATGGCAGTCTGGTTGGTTTTAAACTCTTCACTACGTATATTGATTTTGCTCGATAACTGATTCATGACGAACATCCTTGTTTTATTCTAAGTGTTAAGATTTAGGCTGTTTCGTTGAAAAGTTCACGGCCAATCAGCATGCGGCGGATTTCTGAAGTACCGGCGCCAATTTCATACAGTTTGGCATCACGCCATAAACGGCCGGCAGCAAATTCGTTGATATAACCGTTACCACCTAAAGTCTGAATGGTTTCTCCTGCCATCCAGGTCGCTTTTTCAGCAGCATATAAAATGGCACTGGCAGCATCTTTACGCAGGCTACGGCTATGCTCAGCTTTGTCACATTCAGCACCGACCGCATAAACCAGTGCCTTACAGGCTAGCCAGGTCGAATACATGTCGGCAATTTTGCCTTGCATTAACTGGAATTCGCCCAGCGCCTGACCAAACTGTTTACGGTCATGAATATATGGAATCACGGTATCCATACAGGCATCCATAATCCCCAGTGGGCCAGCGCTCAATACAGCACGTTCATAGTCCAGACCACTCATCAAGACCTTGGTGCCATTACCGACGCCGCCCATGACGTTTTCTTTCGGAACTTCAACATTGTCAAAAAACAGCGGATAAGTGTTTGAACCACGCATGCCGAGTTTGTCCAAATGGGTGCCGTGGCTAAAACCTGGCATATTTTTCTCAACCAGAAAGGCGGTCATGCCTTTGGCACCGGCTTGCAAATCGGTTTTTGCATAGACCACCAGGACATCGGCATCGCCACCATTGGTGATCCACATTTTTGAACCATTCAACAGGTAGTGATCGCCTTTGTCTTCTGCTTTCAGTTTCATGCTCACCACATCCGAGCCTGCATTCGGTTCAGACATTGCCAAGGCACCGACATATTCACCTGAAATCAGTTTAGGCAGATAACGCTGTTTCTGTTCTTCAGTACCATTTCGCTTAATTTGGTTTACACATAGGTTAGAATGTGCGCCATAGGACAGCCCAATGGATGCAGAAGCACGGGAAATTTCCTGCATGGCAATGATGTGCGCCAGATAACCAAAATTTGAACCGCCATATTCCTCACTGACTGTCAGCCCGAGCAGGCCCATCTCGCCAAATTTTTTCCAAAGGTGAGCAGGGAACTCGTTGTCACGGTCAACCTGTTGAGCAATCGGGGTAATTTCTTTGGCGCAAAATGCGGCCACTGAATCACGAAGCGCTATTAGAGTTTCATCCAAACCGAAATCCAAGCTTTGTAAATTCATTCTTCATCCATCCTGAGGTTATATTTGTTGTGTCCAAAAAAGCATTGTTGTTGTGCTTGTGGTTTTAACATACAACGAAAAAATAAAAAAGTGAATATATATTCACAAAATGATTTACAATTCATTTTATCTTGTTGAGATTAATTTTATGAGTTATAAAAGATCATCATTGATGCAGGAACGAATGGAACAAAATCGCCTGTCGATTTTGGAATCTGCTCGTGAACTGATTATTCAAGGGGGCTTGAAGGAGGCATCGATTCAGGCGATTGCAGAACGCGCAGGCGTTTCTACAGGGCTGGTCTATCGATATTTCGAAAGCAAAAGCCAGATTTTAATTGAGGTTTTGTCGGCCGCGATTCAGCATGAAGTCGGAATTCTGAACCATATTGCCGAGTCAGATTTATCGCCAAAACTGAAATTGCAAAAATCTGTTACAACTTTTGTCAAGCGTGCCATGAATAGCCCCCAATTGGCGTATTCACTGATGTTCGAACCGGTTGATCCGGAAATGGAACATGAGCGTTTTCGCAGTAAGCAGCTGCTTAAGCAGAGCATTAAGGAAATTCTGGCCGAAGGAAAGGTCAATGGAGAATTCGAATTTGAAGATTTGAATACGGCAGCATTAGGTGTGGTTGGTGCCATGACCTTTGTCGTGATTGAACCTTTAAATCCGTCCCGAAATGTCATGTTTGATCAGAAGTATAAGGATCACTTTGTCAAACAGATTGCCGATTTTTGTGTCAACGCAGTACGTGGGCAGGAGGAAAATTTACAAGCATAAACACACAAAAAACCGGTACACAGACAAGGTCGTCGTGGTCATAAAACAATTAGTAAAGTTGAAAATCAGAATTACAAAGAATCAAGGAGATCGATTCAATGACACAAGTACGGTTAAGCTATGCCTATGGAACCAGCAGCCAGCCTTTATTGGGCATGACGATTGGTGAAAAATTTGATCAGGCTTGCGAGCAGTATGCAGAACGTGATGCGGTAGTGAGTTTGCATCAGAACATACGCCTCAGTTACCGGCAGCTACAGGATCAGGTCAATGCCTTTGCCTGTCAGCTGCTGAAACTAGGTATGCAAAAAGGTGACCGTCTGGCAATCTGGTCGCCGAACTGTGTGGAATGGACCATTACCCAGTTTGCGGCCTTCAAGGCAGGCATTATTCTGGTGAACCTGAATCCGGCCTATAAAAGCAATGAGCTTGAATATGTGCTAAACAAGGTCTCCTGTAAGGGACTGGTGATTGCAGCGCAGTTTAAGACGACGGACTATCAGGAAATTCTGACTAAAATTGCACCGGAATTGCAGGAAACCGAGGATAAATTCCTTAATGCAGAGCGTCTGCCGCATTTAAAACATGTAATTAAAATTGATGACCAGCAGCATACCGGCATCCACCGGTTTCAGGATTTGCTGAGCTCGCCTAGTGCACAAGAGCTGGATCAACTGCAACAGATCTCCAGTGAATTGCAGTTCGATGAAACGATTAATATCCAGTTTACCTCGGGTACTACGGGCAATCCGAAAGGCACCATGCTGACCCATAATAATATTTTAAATAATGGTTATTTTGTCGGTGAAGCCATTCATTTAGGGCCAGAAGACCGTGTCTGTATTTCAGTGCCTTTATTTCACTGCTTTGGTATGGTCATGGGCAATCTGGCCTGTATTACGCATGGTTCCGCCATGATTTATCCGTCTGCCGTGTTTAATCCATTAGAAACCTTAAAAGCCATTCAGCAGGAAAGATGTACCGCGGCTTATGGTGTGCCGACTATGTTTATTGCGGTGCTGGAACATGAACAGTTTGACGAGTTTGATCTGTCCAGTCTGCGTACCGGGATTATGGCGGGTAGTCCATGTCCGCAGGAAATTATGCAGCGCGTGATTGAACGGATGCATATGTCTGAAATCACGATTTGTTATGGCATGACTGAAACCGCACCCGTCAGTGCACAAAGCTCAACGGCAGACAGTGTCGAGCAACGTGTCAGTACGGTTGGCCGGGTACATCCGCATCTGGAAGTTAAAATTGTCGATGAAAATGGCAAGGTGGTTCCACGCGGCCAATTGGGTGAGCTGTGTGTACGTGGTTATTCAGTGATGCTCGGTTATTGGGAAGATCAGGATAAAACCCAGGAAGTGATTGATGCGGCGCGCTGGATGCATACCGGTGATATCGCTGAAATGGATGATGAAGGCTTTGTCAAAATCAAGGGCCGAATCAAGGACGTGGTGATTCGTGGCGGAGAAAACCTGTTCCCGAAAGAAATTGAAGATTTCCTTTATACCCATCCGGCTGTTTCAGATGTACAGGTGATTGGGGTGCCAGACCATAAATATGGTGAGGAACTTTGTGCCTGCATCATCCTGCATGAAAATGATCCTTGTACTGAAGAAACCATCCGTCAGTATTGTAAGGAGCATATTTCTCACAATAAAGTGCCGCGCTATGTGCGTTTCTTCCAGGAATTTCCAATGACGGCTTCAGGGAAGGCGCAGAAGTTCAAATTGCGTGAATTTATGCGTGAAGAGCTGAACTTGAAAGAGATTGCTTAAATTGTATTGATGCGATTCTTAAATGGGGCAAAGCAGTATTTAATGCATGCATTGCCTCCATTTGTATAACGGTTTCGATATCAATGTTTAGGCTTTTCTTACTTTTGATGGGCCAAAAGTAAGCAAAATCCCTTTATTTTGCTGAAGGGACTTCCATGTCCCTCAGCAAAATGGCGACATCCATGTCGCCGGGTCTATGATCAAATTTCAATAAAACAGTAAATAAGATCAAGCTACAAGATTTAAATATTCAATCTATCTAAATACCCGCCTGAGTTTTAGATTCGTGCATAGATTTAGAGTAAAAATATGGCAAAAAACTTTCACAGTGAAGTCGTGGTCGCCAGTTATGACGATCATATCCGTAAACTGATTCCCGGTTATGAACTGGTGCATCAGCAGATTGAAGCAATTCTCAGCACTGAACTCCCAGAAACCGCACATATATTAATAGTGGGTTGCGGAACAGGTTATGAATTGTCGTATTTATTAGAGCAACATCCAGACTGGACCTTTACTGCAATTGATCCATCAGCAGCCATGCTGAAACAGGCTAGTAAAAATCTGAATTCTATAGATCGACAAAGGGTGCAATTCATCCAAAGCACGATTCAAGATTTGAATCAGCCGGATACTTTCGATGCCGCATTGGCCATTCTGGTGGCTCATTTCATTCCAAATTCCGAAAAAAACGGATTTTTTCAGGCTATCCATCAGTGTCTTAAAACCAACGGTCTTGCATTGACCTATGACCTGATGCAACCCGAAGATCAGCAAGACATCAAAATTATGCAGAAGCTGGCACAGCAGACAGGGTTAAGCATGGTGCAAAGTAGCAAGATGATTGAACGCTTGGAGCAGGATTTTCACTTGTTATCTGCGCAAAATTTTACAGCACTTTTAACCAAAGTCGGATTTAAACAGTGCAAAATTTATTGTCAAATCATGAATTATCATGGCTTTTTGCTCAGAAAATAAAGATCAAAGAACTTTTTGCAAATTCTAAAGTTTAAGAGAATATTCAGGGAAGTATTAAAACAATGTCGGCATATTACAGTTTTATTCAGCGCGAACAGCATGCAGATGGCAGTACTACGGCTTATTACCGTTCTAATATTCATGCACAAGGTGCGTGGAATCCACATGAGCAGCACATGGCGCCAGCCACCGGTATTCTATGCGTCGAACTGGAACAGTTTCAGCCACGTGCTGACATGCGTATTGGTCGGGTCGGGCTGGATATTTTTGGCCTGATAGCCTTTGGTGAATTTTCGATTACCACACGCATGATCCGTCCGGGTAAAACCATTGAACTGGTTGAAGCTGAAATGTGTGCCAATGGTAAAACCTGTATCGTGGCACGCGCGTGGAGAATGCTAACTTCAAATACCACGGCCATTGCTGGAGTGGAAGATTTTCCGATCGAAAGTCCAGAATATTTACCGGTTTGGGAGGGTATGCGCTGCTGGCCGGGCGGTTATATCCAGAGTATTGAAACCCGGGCACATGCTGACCATCGTGCAGGCAAGGGCATTGTCTGGCTAAGAAATTCGCTGGACATGGTAGAAGGTCAACCGACGACAGACTTTAGTCGTTTGCTCGGTATGGTCGATACGGCCAATGGCATTGTGCCACGTCAGGACCCGAATTCCGGTTGGGGATTTCCGAATCTGGACCTGCAGATTCATATGCACCGTCTGCCGCAGGGTAAATGGCTGGGACTGGAAGTGGTGCAGCAATATGGTGAAGATGGTATCGGTCTGACTAGCGGGATTCTGCATGATGTTCATGGACCTTTTGGCCGAAGTGAACAGATTCTGACCCTGCGAAAGTTCTAAAGCCTATTCAAAAACATCAAGGCCAATTGCCTCAATCTGTATTTATTGGCATGCTGTGCGCAATGAGTCAGGAACAGCACAAGATGCGGATCAGTATGATTGGGGCAGGGCGAGTGGCATATCATCTTGCCCGTGTATTTTCAGCACAACATGAGATCGTACAGATCTACAGTCGAACCCTAGAAAAATCACAGCAACTGGCTGAGCAATTCAACGCTCAGGCCATCGCTCGACCTGAACAGCTGAGTCATGAGGTGGATCTGGTCATTATCGCGGTCAGTGATCAGTCGATTGCCAGCGTCATTGAACGGATTCATCCGCATTTGCAGCAGAACCTGATCGTACATACCTCTGGCAGTACCCATCTCGATTTACTGAAAAATGTGCATGTGCGTGCAGGCGTATTTTATCCTTTACAGACCTTTAGTCTGGAACGCCAGATTGATTGGCAGCAGACGCCACTATTTATTGAGGCGGTGAATGAACAGGACCAAATCCTGTTATTAGAACTGGCAAATAGCCTAAGCAATCGTGTTTATACTTATAGTTCTAGTCAACGTCTCAGTTTGCATCTTGCAGCGGTATTTGCCTGTAACTTTGCCAATTATTGTTATGATATGGCCAAGCAGGTAGTGGATGCACAACAGGTCGATTTCAGTTTGTTGTATCCCTTGATGCTGGAAACTGCCAATAAAGCCACGCAGAATGATCCCAAAAAAATGCAGACCGGCCCAGCGATGCGTGGTGATCAGAATATTTTGAATATGCATCAGCAGATGTTATCCAATATGCAGCGAGAAGATTTGAAAAATGTCTATCAGTTGTTGAGCCAGCAGATTCTCACGCGTCATCAGAAATGAAGAAGCGAATGATTCACCTACGGAGCAGGGTTCAAAGGCAAATTTTTCCCATAAAAAAGCGCTGAATAATCAGCGCTTTTTTGAGTCTTAGATTAAGAAATTTTCTTGAAGATAAAATCATTAATCTTGTGACCGGCTTCGATGCCGCGACGTTCAAACTTGGTTTGCGGACGCCATTCCGGACGAGGGTAGCTGTTGCCTTTGCCCGCCAGATTTTCCAGTCGTGGACGTTCTTCCAATACTTCAATCATCCATTCCGCATACGGTTCCCAGTCCGTTGCAGCATGGAAAGTTCCGCCAAGTTCTAGCTTTTGCTCCACCAGTGGCATACGGTCATGCGAAACAAAACGGCGTTTAAAATGACGCTTTTTCTGCCATGGATCCGGGAAATACAATTGCACAGTATTGATACTATTGTCTGGCATTTCACGTAATACCTGAATTGCATCAGCATCCAGCACACGTAAGTTCGTTAGGCCTTCAACACCTGCTTCATACACGCACTGCGCAATTCCAGGTACATGGACCTCAATCCCGACAAAGTTTCGCTCAGGATTGGCTTTGGCCATCAATACCAGTGAACGGCCCATACCAAAACCGATTTCTACAGTCAAAGGACGTTCAGGATGTTCAAAGTGCTCACGCAAATCACCGACTGGATATTCCAAAATTAAGTGACCATATTGTTCAAGCGCAGTACGTTGAGAGGTGTTTAGCGGCATTGAGCGGCGCATAAACGTCACGATTTCACGGTGCTCGCTTAAGTTTTCCAGCTCCACGACTTGCTGGTCTAATTGATCGTTCGACATAACTTTGGCAAATCTAAAAATTCAGAATGCGGTATTTTAAGTCCTGAGCCGAGCAAGTCAAACTTTTCTCGGTATTTCTCCATAAAAATTGGCGAGATCTTCCAGATAAAATAAAAGAGCCAATTGAGGCTCTTTTATTAATCACCGTTCATCAGCTACTAAACCGGTCAATCAGTGTACTGCTGGCTTCATTTAAACCGATCACTGTTACGTCTATATTTTGGGCTTTAAATTTCTGGATCACATTATTCAACATGTTCACTGAGGTCACATCCCAGATATGCGCGTGGGTTAAATCGAGTTCGACATGCTCAAGCTTTTCCTTAAAATCAAAGAACTGATAGAATTTTTCTGTACTGCTGAAGAATATCTGTCCGGAAATAATATAGCTACGTGAATTGACCGTATTTAAATACGTATAGACATGTATAGTTCTTTCCAGTTTATTAATAAAGAACAGGGCAGAGAGCAATACGCCGACAAATACACCAAGCGCCAGATTATGAGTGGCAAGCACGACAATAATCACGGCAATCATCACGGTATTAAATTCTGGCGGATGTTTGCTGAATTGCTTGATTGCTCCCCATTGAAAGGTGGTAAATGCCACCATAATCATGATCGCAACCAGCGCTGCCATTGGGATATAAGCCAGCCAGTCTTTCAAAAAAACCACGAGACACAGCAGAAACACGCCAGCGACCAGAGTCGATAAACGGGTACGTGCCCCTGAAGACACATTGATAATTGACTGGCCGATCATGGCACAACCGGCCATCCCACCCATAAAGCCGCTGACAATATTGGCCATCCCCTGACCACGACATTCCTGATGACGGTCACCTTCAGTTCCGGTCACTTCATCAATGACCGTAGTGGTCATCATGCTTTCTAGCAAACCGACAGTCGCCAAGGTAAAGGAATAAGGCAGGATAATTTGCAAGGTTTCCAGATTGAGTGGAATTTCTGGAATCAGGAATACCGGCAAAGTATCCGGGAATTGTCCCAGATCGCTCACGGTACGCATATCTGCACCCAACAACAGCGCCAGTCCGCTTAAAACTATAATACAGATCAAAGGTGAGGGAATGGCTTTACCGATTTTAGGGATATACGGACACAGATAAATAATTGCCAGACCAATCGCAATAAACAGATAACCAGTGCTATCCATCCGGTTAATTTCCGGAATTTGTGCCACGAATATCAGGATCGCTAACGCATTTAAAAATCCATAGACCACAGCCTGCGATACAAAGCGCATTAATTTAGCGACTTTAAAATAGCCGGCAATGACCTGAATGATGCCGGTCAGAATTGTGGCAGCCAGCAGATACTGCAGACCATGTTCTTTTACCAAGGTAATCATCAAAAGCGCCATTGCGCCTGTAGCCGCAGAGATCATGGCAGGACGGCCGCCAAAAAAGGCAATCGAGACCGCAATACAGAAAGAGGCATATAAACCGACTTGCGGATCGACACCGGCAATAGCAGAGAAGGCAATTGATTCAGGAATCAGGGCAAGTCCTACCACCAGACCTGCCAGTACATCTGTGCGGATATTGGAAAACCATTCTTCTTTTTTCAGGCTAATCACGAAATATCATCTATATTTGGAAAACCTGTGTATGTTAAACAGATAGAGATAAAAATCTACACAAGATTGACTTGCAAAAGCCCGGAATATCCTGAATATTGAATGAGTAACTGTCTTGAGATCACAGTTACGCTTTTTTGCAATTTACAGGTTTGATCACTTGAAAGTTTGTCAGAAGCGATTTAAAACATTGAGAAGTGTATAACAAGGATCAGAAATGAAGCTTTACTATTCACCAGGTGCCTGCTCACTGGCAGCACATATTATTTTAAATGAAATTAATGTCGATTTTGATTTGGAACGTGTTGATTTAAAAACACATAAAACAGAAAAAGGTACGGATTATTACGAAGTTAATCCTAAAGGTTATGTACCAGCGTTAGAAATTAACCCTGGTCTGATCCTGACAGAAAATGTGGCGATTCTACCGTTTCTTGCTCAACACGATCCAAAACAAGATCTGATTCCGCCATCGGGCATGGGACGTGCCAAGGTACTTGAATGGCTAGGTTATCTGAACTCTGAACTACATGATGCCTATGCGGTGTTCTTCGGTGGCAAGTTATCCGACGATGAAAAGAAAAAAGCCTATGCAGAGGTTGATCGTCTATTGAGTTATATCGATAAAGCGATTGGTGAATCGGACAATGATTATCTGGTGGATGATAACTTTGGCCCTGCGGATGCCTATCTATTTGTCTTGACCAACTGGTCGAACCAGATTGAGCATGATTTGAGTCCATATAAAAATATTATTCATATCCGTAATAAAGTGGCAGAACGTCAGTCTGTACAGATTGCTATGCGTGATGAAGGTCTGATTCCTTAACTAAAAACAAAAATAAAGGACTCAATTGAGTCCTTTATTTTTGTTCATGAAAATTTATTTAAAGAAATAGCCGGTTTCCGGTGAGCTGGCATTGGCCATACGCTTACGCGGCATACGGCCTGCAAGAAAAGCTTCTCGGCCTGCTTCAACGGCTTTTTTCATCGCAGATGCCATTAATACCGGATTTTGTGCAGCTGCAATCGCTGTATTCATGAGTACACCATCACAACCCAGTTCCATCGCAATCGCGGCATCACTCGCTGTACCGACACCGGCATCGACTAGGACAGGAACTTTGGCATTTTCCTTGATGATTGACAGGGTATGTGGATTCAGAATGCCCAGACCAGAACCAATCAGGCTACCCAATGGCATAATCGCAACACAGCCCATGCTTTCCAGCTCTTGCGCCACGATCGGATCATCCGAGGTATAAACCATGATCTCAAAGCCATCGTCAATCAAGGTGCGCGCAGCTTTCAGTGTTTCGGTTACGTTTGGATAAAGTGTCTTTTCATCACCCAAAACTTCAAGTTTGACCAGATTGTGGCCATCGAGCAACTCACGCGCCAGCATACAGGTGCGGACGGCACTATTGGCATCGAAGCAACCTGCGGTATTCGGCAAAATGGTATATTTTTCCGGAGGAATGACTGACAGCAGGTTCGGCTGGTCAGGATCTTGGCCAATATTGACACGGCGAATAGCGACAGTGACAATCTCTGCACCACTGGTTTCAATGGCCTGCTGAGTTTCATTTAAATCTTTGTATTTGCCTGTGCCTACCAAAAGGCGTGACTGGAATTGGCGTGAACCAATCTGTAATAAATCTTGCATAATTGTCCCGAGTATTAGCCGCCACCGACCGCGTGAATAATTTCTATTTTGTCTGTATCGCAAATTGGCGTATCGCCCAATCTGCTTTTAGGAATAATCATTTCATTGACTTCAACTGCAAAACGCTTACCCTCAAGCGCCATACTCTGAATCAGTTCCAGCAGATTCTTGCAGTGAGTTTCCTGTTGTTCGCCATTGATGTAAATCATCATTCTAGCAACCCTCCATGATTAAGTGTTGTTCAAACTTATCTGGCGTATTTTAAAGCATTCCAGGCCAGAATTAACCATCCGGCAATCATTAAAGCCCCGCCGATGGGCGTAATAGCACCTAAACCGCGGGGTAATCCTAAGGCCATGATATACAGTGAGCCAGAAAACAGTAAAATGCCGACCTGAATCAGACCGAAGCTCCATTGAATGGGCAATGCAGGAATGACTTTCGCCAGTAAAGAAAGAATCAGTAGTCCTAAGGCATGATAGAAAAAATAATCCGTTGCTGTTTGCCACCAGCCGAGCTGTGCTTCAGTCGCCCGCGCTTTTAAACCATGTGCACCAAAAGCACCGAGCATGACTGCAAGTGCCAAATTAAGTGCTGAAATCGCAATCCACATTTGAATTGATCTTCCTGATAAAGTTTGCGCTCAACCTTAGCATAAATTCAAAATGCGGACATAAAAAAGCCTTCATCAAAGAAGGCTTTTTCGAGGTAAATCAGTAACAGAATTTGGTGTTAATTGGATGACATCGCCACTTTAATTTTTTCCATGGCATTTTTTTCCAGCTGACGAATACGTTCCGCAGAAACATTATATTCGGCTGCAAGCTCATGCAGGGTCGATTTCTCGTCATCTAGCCAGCGACGCTGCAAGATATTACGTGAACGATCATCTAGCTGATCCATGGCTTCATGCAGGGCAGAGGTGCTTTGCTCCTCATAATCTTCATTTTCAATCAGACGAGCCGGGTCATAACGATTATCTTTAAGATATAACGCTGGTGCCACATGGGTGGAACCTTCATCATCGTCATCGCTTGATGCATCAAAAGCCGCATCATACGCCGTCAGACGGCCTTCCATTTCCAGTACTTGTTCTGGTGTGACATTTAAATCATTGGCAATCGACTGTGCTTCTGCGAGCGTCAACTTTTTCGATGATTTCTTCAGGCTGCGCAGATTAAAGAACAGTTTACGTTGCGCTTTAGTGGTGGCGATTTTCACAATACGCCAGTTACGGATCACATATTCGTGAATTTCCGCCTTGATCCAGTGCACGGCAAATGACACCAGACGTACGCCCATATTCGGGTCAAAACGTTTTACAGCTTTCATCAGGCCCAGGTTGCCTTCCTGAATCAGGTCGCCTTGTGGCAAACCATAACCTGCATAACTACGCGCAATATGTACTACAAAACGCAAATGCGACATGACCAGCATTTTCGCTGCATCTAAATCTTGGTCATAATAATAGCGTTCAGCCAACTCTTTTTCTTGTTCGGCCGTTAAAATCGGAATCTGATTGACAGTGCTGATATAAGCACCGAGGTTGACACCTGGCGCCGATAATGACAGGGGCATTAACTGATTGCGGCTGTCACTCATGTGTTCTCCTTGAAGTGCGGGATAACCCTAAACTAGGTTTTATCTTAATCCAATCTCTTCGCAAATAATGGATATTTGGGTAGAGAAATGTAAAAAAGTATACGAAAGTGAAGATCAACAGTTTAATTGAAAATTTTTAAGATTCAATTAAGTAGTGAAACTCTGTATCAGAAATTTTTTTAAATTCAAGCTTGAGCTGATGCAGCTGACAATAGCGGCTGACATCTGTCTGGCTATGCGGATCAGATGATTTCAGCAGGAATGTTTTCTGATTTCCGGCCTTTAGTGCGCGCTTTAACATTAATAGCGGCATCGGGCACGGTTTTCCCATAGCGTCTATAAGGCTGAATTGCGCTGGATATTCGGACATTGCGGTTTTATTTAGATAGCAGAAAAGGCTATAAATAGTAGCAAATATGATGCCAGAACCAAACTGGTTTCAGAAAAAGAAGATCTAAATGACTTTATAAAGTCTTTTGACAATTTTCATGAAAAAAATAACTAAATCAAACAGAACATGCTAAAAAAAATCTATTAATTGTGATAAACCCATGTTAAGCTCATTGCGTATTTGGGACTTTGAATAAACAAAGTGATTGTTTTTCACCCTATTACATAAATGGATGTAACCGGGATTTTGTTGATAGTTTTACAGAATGATTACAAGCTTAAAAATAATATTTTCAAACTTGTTTGCTCTGCTGTTTGCAACACCGGGTGGTCCTTCTTTTAGTTTCAATGAGGATTAACTTATGACAGCTGCTCGCGAACAAGGCGTAGTTAAGTGGTTTAACGATACTAAAGGCTTCGGCTTTATTCAACGTAATGGCGGCGATGACGTATTCGTTCATTTCCGTGCTATCCAAGGTGACGGTCACCGTTCACTTCGTGACGGCCAACGTGTTGAATTCAGTGTTGTTAAAGGCCAAAAAGGCTTTCAAGCTGAAGAAGTTCAACCATTAGACTAATCTTCGGATTAAGCTAAAAAGAAAACGCTCCAATATAACTTGGGGCGTTTTTTGTTTATACTATCCCTATCTTAGTGATTACCCAATTAGAGCACCGCTTTATGTCATCTGGTTTTGAAACCTTAAATTTACATCCCAATCTAAAAAAAGCGATTGATGCTTTAGGCTTTACCACCATGACGCCTATCCAGCAGAAGGTTTTGAAATTCACGCTGGCAGGACATGATGCCATTGGCCGTGCACAGACAGGTACAGGCAAAACTGCGGCCTTTTTAATTAGTATCATGAATGATCTGTTAGATAATCCGATTCAGGAACAACGCTATCGTGGTGAGCCACGTGCGCTGATTTTGGCACCGACCCGTGAACTGGCGTTACAGATCGAAAGCGATGCACAGGATCTGGCGAAATATGCTGGTCTCAATGTGGTGACCTTGCTGGGTGGTGTGGATTTTGACAAGCAAAAGAACCAGCTTAATAAAGCGCCTGTCGATATTATGGTGGCTACACCGGGTCGTTTGATCGATTTTGTAGAACAAAAAGAAGTCTGGCTGGATCAGATTGAATTTTTGGTCATTGATGAAGCCGACCGCTTACTAGATATGGGCTTTATTCCTTCAGTAAAGCGCATTGTGCGTTTCTCGCCGCGTAAAGAACAACGTCAGACTTTAATGTTCTCTGCAACTTTCAGCTACGATGTGCTGAATCTTGCACAACAATGGTTATTTGAACCGGTCACAGTTGAAATTGAACCGGAAAAGAAAACCAATGCCGATGTCGAGCAGCGGGTTTATATGGTCGCCAAGGCGGACAAATATAAATTGTTGCAAGAAATCCTGCGTGATGAGCCGATTGAAAAAGTCATGATTTTTGCCAACCGTCGTGATCAGGTGCGCAAACTTTATGATCATTTAAAACGTGATGGTTATAAGGTGGTGATGTTGTCGGGCGAAATTGCTCAGGACAAACGCCTGAAAATGCTGGACCAGTTCAAAAATGGTAAACATAACATCATGATTGCAACAGATGTTGCAGGTCGTGGCATTCATGTTGATGGTGTATCGCATGTAGTGAACTTCACCTTGCCGGAACAGTCGGATGATTATGTGCATCGTATTGGCCGTACCGGTCGTGCGGGAACCAGTGGTGTGAGTATCAGTTTCCTTGCAGAAGATGATGCGTTCTATCTGCCAGAAATTGAAAAAGCCATTGGGCAAAAATTGCCTTTGACCCGCCTGGAAGGTTACTGCTAATCCAGACCATAGAAAAACCGCTCTTGAAGAGCGGTTTTTTATTGCGCTGTGGTTTAAGGCTTATTTGGCCTGACAGCGAAATGTAAGCACCGTCTGATAATCATCATTCTGGTTTAAACCGGTATTGGTACCTGCGATATTCCCGAGAACGGTAGCCGCTGCCTGAATCATCTGACCTGTTTGTTCATCGACCACGCCTTTTAAAGCGCCGTTATAAGCTGTCTTTTCATCCACAATAATTGGGGTTGATCGAGAGCCACAGGCTTTATTGGCCGCAGTAATCGCGTTGTTTTTCGAGGTCAGTTGATTTTTACCTAATCCGGTCACTTCGTACTGGTTATTTTCCTTTTGCACTGCCAATGCAGTCGGGTTTGATGCACATGCAGTAAGCAGTAATGCGGAAATAGCTAATCCGCTGAAAGCGATTGTTTTTTTCATCATGAAATCTCGAATAAATAGGATGCTGAATATTTCAACACAGCAAGCAGCGCAGATTTTGTAGCTGTTGTATAGGTTTGGCAATTTTTGGTATAGCTCTATGTGACTTAGGTGAAAAATAGAGCAGTACAGGATTGAAAAACCAAGCAAGTTTATTTTCAAGTAGTGATGAGCGTGCTGAATCGCTATGAAGTTTCTAGCGTATTTTTCTTTGAATATGCTAATCTTGAGTATGGTTTTTAAGTGTAGATATACAAGGCAATGACGGAATCTGCGATTGACATCGTTCATCAAAATATTCACCAACGGCAATCGATTGGTCATCTGCTGGCACCGGCACCGAATGCAGAACAACTGGAAAAAGCCTTTCAGGCGGCATTAACTGCACCCGATCATCATCGACTCAAGCCTACCACATTTGTTGTGATTCCTGATGACCAACGTGAAGCCTTTGGAGAATTGCTGTCGCAGGCGCTCATCGATTTGGGTGAAACTGAAACAGCGCAGATTGAGCGGGTCAAGAATCATCCATTTCGTGCGCCTTTACTGGTACTTGCCTTAACGCGTTTGCAGGATCATCCTAAAGTTCCGCATTTTGAACAAATTCTCAGTTCAGGTGCAGCGATTCAGAATTTTCTATTGTCACTTCAGGTTCAGGGTTTCTCGACCATGTGGCGTAGTGGGGCTGTAGTCGAGTCTAGCCTGTTTAAGCAGGCATTGGGAATTTCAAAAGACGATCTGGTCTCAGGTATTATTTATATTGGCACTGCCGCAAAAGCAATTCCAGCACGCGCAGAGATTCGAACCGGTGATTTTGTAAGTTACTGGAACCAGAACAGCTAGTTGGCACGGTATAACAGGATATTAAAAAATAAGATGTCAGAATTAAATTTTTCAAAACTGGTAGAACCGGTTGCAGTTGATCATAAGACAGCTTTAAGAGTAACGGTATTGGGTGGGGGCAGCTTTGGTACTGCAATGGCCAATACTGCAGTGCGTAATGGTTGCAATACCATGATCTGGATTCGTGATGAAGCAGTTGCGGCAGATATTAATGCCACCCATATCAATAAACGCTATTTGCCAGATTTTAAGTTAGAAGAAAATCTGCTAGCGGTGTCAGATCTGGAACAGGCTGTGCGTGATCGCGATATTATTTTAGTCGCTATTCCGAGTCATTCCTTTCGGGATGTCTTGCAGCAAATCAAACCTTTTATTACGTCGCAAGCCGTGATCTCGCTGACCAAGGGTATTGAAGCCAAAACCTTTAGTTTCATGAGCGATATTATTCGTGAAGTGTTGCCTGAAGTGCCTTATGGTGTGTTATCAGGACCGAATCTGGCCAAAGAAATTGTGGCAGGACAGCCAGCAGGAACCGTGATTGCCAGCCAGTCCGAGCTGGTGCGTTATGCCGTACAACAAGCCTTACATAGTGCCTTGTTCCGCGTATTCGCCAGTGATGATGTGAATGGGGTAGAACTCGGGGGCGCATTAAAAAATATCTATGCTGTCGCGATGGGCATGGCTGCTGCGTATAACGTGGGTGAAAATACCAAGAGTATGATCCTGACCCGTGCTTTGGCCGAAATGAGCCGTTTTGCAGTAAAACTCGGTGCTAATCCGCTGACTTTCCTTGGGCTTTCAGGTGTGGGTGATTTGTTCGCTACCTGTAGCAGCCCTCTTAGCCGTAATTATCAGGTGGGTTATGCGCTTGGTAAAGGTAAAACCTTGGAGCAGGCAACGACTGAGTTGGGGCAAACGGCAGAAGGGATTAATACCATTGTACAGGTCAAGGCACGTTCGGAAGAGCTCGATGTGTATATGCCGATTACCTCGGCCTTGTATGATGTGATTTTTGAAGGTGCGCCGCCACTCAATATTGCATTGTCATTGATGAAAAACGGTCATCGCAGTGATGTTGAATTTGTCTTGCCACATCATCAAGTCTGATCTATAACACAGGGACTGTCTGCGAATTGTCATATTCGCTGCTTATCATGCAGGCAAAAGAATATAAGGAAATCAAATGCAACTGACTTTAGTTCGACATGGCGAGGCCGCACCACCGGTCAATGGTAATGACACCAAGCGACCTTTAACGGAGCGTGGTCATCAACAGGCTGAGCAGACTTCACAGTTCTTAAAGGATCTGATTAAGCCTGAAGTCTTTGTGGTCAGTCCGTTATTGCGTGCGCAGGAAACTCTGGCACATTTGCAGCATTATTTTAAAGATGTGCCGGTGGTGATCTGTAATACGATCAAACCGGATGATGATGCTAAGGTCGCAGTGGAATGGTTATCGCAACTGCCTTATGAGTCGATTGCAGTGGTGTGTCATATGAATGTGGTGGCCCATATGTCTTCCATTCTGCTGGCTGAATCTTTTCATCCCTATGCATTGGCAGAAGCACGCATTTATGATCAGGCGGTGATTGCCCCTGGCTTATCCACACAGATAAAAAGCTTTATTCCTACACTATAAAAAATTTATTAAAACGGCAGAACACAATCGATGTTGTATTTATGGATGCCTGAAGCCAATGGGGTTTGGCAATGGTCAACTGGGGAATTCTGGAACACTGCAGTCACACTTGAGCAGCTGATTCAGGATATACAGGCTCATCATGGCGAAGAGGCGGTGGTGTTTTTTCCGAGCCGTCATGTGCAAATTTTGCAGCAGACCTTGCCTAAGAGCCAATATAAGAAAATGGGCAATGATGGCATCAAATATTTGCTCGAAGAATATGTGGTGCTGCCGGTAGATGCCATGAAAGTGCTGCATCATTTTCAACAGCCGGATCAGATCAGCATTATGGGAATTGCGAATTCTACGCTTGAGACCTTGCAACATGCTTTAAGCCTGATCCCGGTCAAGCTAGCAGCTTTGTTGCCGGACTTTTTAGTGCTGCCGGTTCCTGATGCCAATCAGCGTGTGATTGCTCAAATTGGTGGGCGTTTGCTGGTGCGCGAGTCGGAATATATCGGTCAGTCGCTGGATGATCTAAGCCTTTATCTGGATTATCAGTCCAAGGACCTCAGCTATAAGGTGAGCAACCTGAATCAGGAGCAGTTGCGTAGTCTTGAAGCACTCATCACTCAGGAGCAACTGGAGTCTTTCCAATATGGAATTCCTGTACTGAAAAAACCAAAACAGCATCCGTTTAATATATTGCCTAAAGCAAAATCTGATGGTGCTATTTCCGGTTATTGGAAAGCCTGCGCGGCGGTTTTTCTGGGTATTTTGGCATTGCAGTTTAGTTATGATGCTGTGCGCTGGTATCAATATAAGAAAGTGGCGAATCAGACCGCCGCGCAAGCCATCGACCAGTTTAAATACTGGTTTGGACAGAATTATCCGGTGACTGAGCAGAATATCAAAAGTCAGTTTGAAGGGCAGTTGCGTCAAAGCCAGATTGCAGATACACACGCATTGCAGCTGATTAGTCGGGTGGGACCAGTCTTGATGCAAAATCAGATTGTGGCACAACGGGTGAATTATGATGCTTCTGTGCTCAGTATGGAACTTAAAGCCAATTCATCAGAAACGTTAAATGCACTGACCACACAATTAAGCCAGCAAGGCTTTAAGGTGGAGCTGGGGAATATTCAGGCCAGCGGAACAGCAGCAATCGGACTGGTGAGGATTCAATAATGAAAGGCATTGAAGCGCTACAAAATCGTATGGATCAGTCTTTTGAAAAGCTGAGCGATTATCTGGACAGCCTGTCGGTACGTGAACGGGTATTGGTGATTTTTACCACTGTTTTTGTAATTGTGGCGGCAGTCGGTTCTGCACTCTGGTATATGCATCAGGCGGCAGACACCCAGCAAAAACGCTTAAATCAGCTGAAAGATACCATTGTCTGGATGCAAAGTAATGCAGTAACCATGAAACCGGCTGGGGACACGCAACTGGATGCTGCAGAAAAAGTACAGCGGGTCGCACAGCAGCAAGGATTGTCGGTGGCTTCTCAGCAAATGGAAGGAAAAATTCAATTGGCGGTCATGCATGAAAATTATGCAGTACTGGCAAATTTCCTGACTCAGTTGGCACAAATGGGGCTAAGTATCGAGAAAATGGAACTAAATAATGAGGCAGGACAGATTAAATTAACGGCGACCATACAATAAACGGTAAAAATAAAGATTTGCAAAGCATGGTTTTTTTGTCAGCCTATGCCTATAATATGCCGACTTAAAAAGCAGTAGACTTTTCTGGATATGTTGTATTCTCTAGCCCGCCCTTTGTTGTTTTCTTTAGCACCAGAGCGTGCACATGAGCTGACATTATCACTATTGAAATCATCCCATAAAATGGGTTTGATGCGTCAAAACGTTGCTGCGAAACCTGTGACCTGTATGGGAATCGAATTTCCCAATCCGGTAGGTCTTGCGGCAGGTTTGGACAAAAATGGTGCCTATATTGACGCCCTTGCCGGTCAAGGTTTTGGTTTTATTGAAATTGGTACCATTACCCCGCGACCGCAAGCCGGTAATCCTCATCCGCGTTTATTCCGTTTGCCACAGGCCAAAGCCATTATTAACCGTATGGGTTTTAATAATGATGGCGTGGATCGGCTGGTTGAAAATGTCAAAGCGGCCAAATTTAAAGGTATTCTCGGTATCAATATCGGTAAAAACGCTGATACTCCGGTAGAAAAAGCAGTAGATGATTACCTCATCTGTTTAGAAAAAGTCTATAATTATGCTTCTTATATTACCGTCAACATTTCTTCTCCCAATACCAAAAACCTGCGCAGCCTGCAAAGTGGTGATGCACTCACCGAACTGCTGGAAACATTGAAGAAGCGTCAGCTTGAATTGGCTCAGGAATACCAGCATTATGTACCTTTGGTACTCAAAGTGGCGCCTGATCTGGATAACAGCGATATTGCCTTTATTGCCAAGCAGTTATTGCGGTTCAAGATTGATGGCCTGATCGTGACCAATACCACGCTGTCACGTGAAGGCGTAGAGGGTTTGGAGCATGCAGAGGAAGCGGGCGGTTTGTCTGGCGCGCCAGTATTTGAGAAAAGTACCGCATGTCTGGCTGCATTTGCTGCGGTATTAAAAGGACAAATCCCATTGATTGGTGTGGGTGGTATTCTTTCGGGTGCAGATGCTGCTGCCAAGAAACAGGCAGGTGCCAGCCTTGTACAAATTTATAGTGGCCTCATTTATACTGGCCCTAAACTTGTAAAAGATTGTGTAGACGCACTTTAAATCCTATGAATGCCATTGATATCTTTCTACTGATTATCTTGCTCATTGGAGGGCTCAACGGTTTGCGTCAAGGATTTATTAAAGCCTTTGCGAACTTAGTGGGATGGATATTTGCCCTGATTATTGCGGCAAAATATTCAACACTACTTGCGCCGTCTATGGTTGCTCTGAGTACAGATCCAGTCGTACAAAAGATTGCGGCCTTCGCTTTTATCGTCCTGCTGATCGTAGTTCTGACCTGGAGCGTTACTGCACTGTTGAACCGTATTTTAAAGAGTCTCAAGCTGGGTCCTCTCAACCGTCTGGCAGGTGGTGTCTTTGGTAGCCTGAAAGGTCTGCTGATTGTCCTGATTACCATGCAGGGGATTGGCCCGTGGGTAGAAAGCTCACCACACTGGAAACAGTCCAAGTTTATTCAAGCTTTATTGCCTTATGCGCCTTGGGCGACGCAAATGTCGAAAGAAGCCGCGAATGGTGCACTACAACATATCAAGCCTGAAGGGGCATCGAAACCTTCAGCTTCATCATCTGAAACATCGTCCAAGTCTGGAGCTGCAGATGAGTCTACAAATAATCCTTTTTATTAATCCTAGCTTGTCTGCGAGGTTGCTATGTGTGGAGTAGTTGGTATAGCTGGTAAATCACCCGTTAACCAAATGTTGTTTGATGCATTAACGATGTTACAACATCGTGGACAAGATGCAGCTGGGATCGTGACATGTGATGAAGGACGTTTATTCCTGCGCAAAGACAATGGTATGGTGCGTGATGTATTCCATACCCGTCATATGCGTGCTTTGAAAGGAAATTACGGTATTGGTCATGTGCGTTATCCAACAGCCGGTTCATCGAGCAGTGCTGAAGCACAGCCGTTTTATGTGAACTCGCCGTACGGGATTACCTTGGCACATAATGGTAACCTGACCAATGCTGAAGAAATTCATGATGACCTGTTCAAAACTGACTTGCGTCATATGAACACCGATTCTGATTCGGAAGTCCTGTTAAACGTGTTTGCGCATGAATTGCAAAAACATGGCAAATTGGTACCGACGTCGGAAGATATTTTCCATGCGGTGACGCGTGTGCATGAGCGTTGCAAAGGCGCTTATGGTGTGGTGGCGATGATTACCGGTCAGGGACTGGTAGGCTTCCGTGATCCAAATGGTATTCGTCCACTGATCTACGGTTCACGTGAAACTGAACAGGGTATGGAATATATCATTGCTTCTGAATCTGTTGCGATTACTGCGCTGGGCTTTAAAGTTGAGCGTGATATTTTGCCTGGTGAAGCGGTATTTATTGATTTAGAAGGTAATTTTTTTACCAAGCAATGTGCGGCGAATGCTGAATACCGTCCTTGTATTTTTGAATATGTTTATTTTGCCCGTCCAGATGCCATCATTGATGGAATCTCGGTGTATAAAGCACGTTTGAAAATGGGTGAGAAGCTGGCGCAAAAAATTCTGCGTGAGTGGGGTGAAGAGCATGATATTGATGTGGTGATTCCGATTCCGGATACTTCACGTACTTCAGCGCTAGAACTTGCCAATATGTTGGGCGTGAAATTCCGTGAAGGTTTCATGAAAAACCGTTATATCGGCCGGACCTTCATTATGCCTGGTCAGCAGCTGCGTAAAAAATCGGTACGTCAAAAACTGAACCCGGTTGAGCTTGAGTTTAAAGGTAAAAACGTACTGTTGGTGGATGACTCGATTGTCCGTGGTACGACCTGTAATGAAATTATCCAGATGGCTCGTGATTCTGGTGCGAAAAAAGTATTCTTCGCTTCTGCAGCACCGATGGTGAAATATCCAAACGTTTACGGTATTGATATGCCGGCGAAATCTGAGCTGATTGCATCGGAACGTAGCGTGGAAGAAATCCGTGAAATTATTGGTGCTGACCGTCTGATTTTCCAGGATCTGGAAGATTTGAAAGATGCGGTAAGAACCACCAAAGTACCGGATGTCAAAGACTTTGATTGTTCAGTGTTTGATGGCATCTATGTTTCGGGCGGTATTGATGCGCAATATCTGGATGATCTTCAGCAAAAACGTAGTGACAGTGCCATGAAAGAAAGCAATTATATTGATGTCAATATTGATGCAGCCTCAGTGGATTTGACTGGCGTACGCGAAGTCTAAGTAGTTAAAATCATCATGAAAAAGCGGGAATTTCCCGCTTTTTTGTTTTATGATGAGCCCATTGAAAATCATCATTTTAGGATTCTGCATTGCGAAACGTAGGATACGATTTTATAAAAAACAAAAATATAGTACTGCCTGTAAGTTTTTGCCTGATTGCAATTCTGTTGACTATTTTTATTATTAATACCGTTGTTGGTCTCTTTGTTTTTTATACTGATCCTAGCCAGTCAATCTTCTGGCATGCGCTGAGTCCTTACCTGATTGCTTTGCTATTATGTGCCATGATGATCTCGGTCATCTACGAGTTTTATATTTTTCGGAATGGTGGTTATTCACTGGCGAAGCAGTTGGGTGCGCGTCGGTTGAGTCCGATGGACAGTATTCCCGAAGAAAGTGCTGCATTGCACATTAACCAACAGTTGGCAGAGACTTTTCTGATTGATGTTCCTGCAGTATATGTGCTGCCCGATGAAGTCGGTGTCAATGCGCTGACGGCGGGTTTTAGTCCGCGGGATACCGCAATTATCCTGACTTGGGGTGCGATACAAACACTGGATAAAGTCGAGCTGTATGGCTTGCTCAGCCATGAATTCAATAAAATCCTCTCTGGTGAAGCTGCAGAAAATACCCGTTTGAAAATTCTGTATAGCAGTCTAACCACGTTTAGTCAGTGTGGCAGTAAGATTGCCAAGTCCGGTTTTTATCGAGCGGGTAGTCCCCGTGAAAACAAGTTTGAAACTTTCTATGTTGCAGTCGGTGCGGTGATCTGGCTGATTGGTAGTTTGGGTGTTTTGATTTCCCGTTTTATTAAATATATTTCACTGGGTGGTCGAACCTATAAAAATGATCGGAAGACCCGTCGCCTGATTCAAAATGATGCCAATATCCAGACTTTACTCAGAATCCATGTGCATCATTCTGGCTCCCAGATTTATAGTGAATATGCTGAATCCATTTCACATATGTGCTTTGCCAATTCCTTGAGCCCACAAAACTGGCTGAATATTCATCCCAATATCAATCAGCGGATTTATGAATTAAATCCTGCCTTGATTCAGGACTTACAGCTTGAGAATCTGAAAAAACTCAAAAATCAGCCTTTGTTTAGTTTGTTCCGTTCTTTAGAAGAAGTGGTGCCTGAAACTGCAATGAGCTGGAGCTCGCCACAGCCTTTGCCATTATTGCGGCTGTCTCCGATCAGTTTTGCGATTAAAGATGCGATCAAACCACTGAATCCGGAACTTCGGCTCAAGATGCCACGTCCGGAACTGATTGAGCGTGCATTACAAACCGCAACTGGTTCTCGTGAAGTGATGGTCGCCATTTTAATGATCCGTCAATATCGTGAATTTATTCCGACTGAGGCTGAAGTTAGCCGTGCCATTGTAGATTCATTGCTCAATCTGGACGGGCGGGTGCATATCTCGATTTTCCAGCAAGCTTGTAACAATATTGGTGGCATGCCGACAACTGTTGCACGCCAGTTTTTGATGAAGCTGGCACGGATTATTCAGGAAGATGGCGAAATTGGCCTGTTGGATGCATTATTACTGGAATGTGTGAAATACGAACTGAATTTGCTTCCTGCACATACGCCTACAGCACTCGATGAGGTCAAGCCACAGATTGTGCGTTTGATCGACGCCTTGCTGCATGTACAGCAGATTAATAGCGGCAACCAGCTTGAGGTGCGGGAGCGGATTTTAAACCGGATTCTGACCGCTCAGGAACTGGACTTATATAATGAAATTTCTGATGAGCCGATTGATCTAGCAGAAATCCTGAATGATATTGCGGGGCTGTTATTGCGTGATCGCCTCAGTATTTTAGGTATTGCAGAGGCCTGTTTGTGGAGTGATCGTATCGTGACACAGGATGAGTTGGACGTGATGGAGCTGTTGTATTGGCGCTTGGGTTTTGAGGCAGAACAGGTCGTTCAGCAAATGTTAAAGAAGAACAGTTTAACCATTCTGTAGAAAATAAATGAGAACGCGCAGCTTTAGCCGGAATCTGTTATAACAGCAGGAATGGTTTAATTGTGTATTAAAAGCACGGTTTTTAGCAGACAGCTAAACTTTGTACTAGAATCCATCAGGATAAAAAAGAAAAGCTGAAAAAGTTCGGCAAAGCACAGGCAATCCGGCTAAAATGTTCAGCCTGAAATTGGTGATGATGAAAAGATGATTGGGCATCAGCGTGACATACTGGCAACATTAGGAATCGATCTCTGGATTCCTAGGGACAGCGCATGTCAGCCGCACCAGGTTTCGATCTGGCGTGATCAGGCTGCACCTGAATTTCACACCGATATCGTCTTACCACAGCCTGCTTCCGTAGAGGCGTTGGCTGATCTACCGATTCCTGAGCCAGAGCCAATTGTTACGCTTAAGGTTGATACACCACCTGCGGCACCGACTCACATTGCACCTGTTCAGGAACAGCGTGAAATCGTACAAATCCCGCCATTCAGTTTGCAGGCTTTAAGTCTGGCACATTGCAGTATCGTGATTGATGCAACTGCAATGACCGAAGACACCCAGAATTTATGGGGCAATATCCAGCGTGCAGTCCCAGGTGAGTTTCATGAGCTGAACTGGCCATTTCCCTGGGCCAATGTTCAGGATGGACGTGGTGTAGAATCCTATATTCAGGGTTTTCTGGATGGAATGAGTGCAGAGAAAAATATTATTTTCCTCGGGCCTGTAGCGCATATATCAAATACGAAAATGATCCAGTTGGCATCTTTACAAGAAATGCTGGATCAGCCGATTCTAAAAAAACGTTTATGGCAGTTTATGCAAAATAGGACTGCCAGTCTGGAATAATCTTGCTGTGGAATAAAAATAGATGAAACAAAAAGTGGTTGTATTTAGTCAAATTGATACTGATATTCAAAACAAGCTGGAACAAAATTATCAGGTTAGTTATATACAACCGAAGCTAGGCGATGTGAATCAACAGCTTTTGCAGCAGGTTCAGGATGCTGATGGCATGATTGGCGCAGGGCGCTTGTTGAATCGCGATAATCTGGCCAGTGCCACCCGGTTAAAAATTATCTCCAGTGTCAGTGTCGGTTATGACAACTATGAACTGGATTATTTAAATGAAAAGAAAATTTATCTCAGTCATACGCCGCATGTACTGACTGAAACCACTGCTGACCTGGCTTTCATTTTACTGATGTCAGCAGCACGCAAAGTGGCTTACCTGGATCAATGGACCAAGCAGGGACAATGGCAGCGTACCGTGGGCGAAGCACAATTTGGTATGGATATTTTTGGAAAAACCCTCGGAATTATTGGTCTCGGTCATATTGGAGCTGCAATCGCACGTCGTGGTTTTTACGGTTTTAATATGAATATTCTGTATCATAATCGTCGGGAAAAACCAGAACTTGCTCAAGGGTTGAATGCGAAATATTGCCAGCTTGAGGAACTGTTACAGCGTTCTGACTTTGTGGTCGTTGCAGTAGATTTGAATGCGGATTCTAAGGCGCTGATTGCGACAGCGGAATTGGCTAAAATGCAATCCCATGCAGTATTGGTCAATATTTCACGTGGCTCGGTCATTGATGAACAGGCATTAATTTCAGCTTTAAAAGCCAAGCAGGTTTTTGCTGCCGGTCTGGATGTGTATCAGAAAGAGCCGTTAAAGGAATCGGAATTATTCCAGTTGGATAATGTGGTTACATTGCCACATGTGGGTTCGGCCACTGCAGCCACCCGTAAAAAAATGGCAGAACTGGCTTATCAGAATCTTGTTGATGCCTTGGAAGGACGAGTGCCCCGTTATGTGGTCAATCCGGAATTTTAAAATGCATCTGATTCGTCGTTTAAATGGTATTAAAAAATAACATTTTCTTGCGTCTCTGCTCATTGTTCAATGCTATATTCAAGATAAATTAGATCGGCAGGATTAGAGATTTTTCATTGAAACGATTGGCGCTGGCGTGTGGCTTAAGTCTGTATATGGTAGCAGGGCACGGCTCTAACCATGATTTTAATCAAGTAAATGTACAATTTTCTGTGCCTGATATTGGTACAGGCGTCGGCTTACTCGATCAACAAAAAGAAAAAATGATCGGTGAAAAAGTCTATCGTGAAGTGCATAAACAAATGCCGGTCCTGCAAAATCCATGGCTTGAAGATCAGTTGCTTTCAGTATTTTCTCATATCCTGAGTCAGACTCAATTGCAACAGCCGATCGGTTTGCTGGTCATTAATGATCCCCAAATTAATGCTTTCGCCGTACCGGGTGGCCTCTTTGCACTTAATGCTGGTCTGATTAATTCAGCCCGAAACATGGATGAAGTGGCAGGAGTGATGGCGCATGAAATTGCACATGTCACACAACGTCATTACAGTCGCTCTCAGGATGCATTTAAAGGGCAAGGTTTACTGGCGCTAGCCGGAATTCTCGTCGGTGCTTTGGTCGCTTCTCAGGCAGATGGCGATGTCGGCACAGCGGTCATGATGGGTTCACAGGCAGCACTTCTGGATAAACAGCTTACCTATAGCCGTAATCAGGAGCGTGAGGCAGACCGGATTGGTATGCAATATATGTATCGTTCCGGTTATAACCCGCATAGTATGGCAGATTTCTTTGAGGTCATGCATCGCTCGACCAGCCGCTTAAGCTTTCTGCCGGATTTCTGGTTCACTCATCCACTCACCACCGAGCGTATGAGTGAAGCACGTTTACGTGCCAACCAGCTTCCTGCGGTGAAACGCAGTCTCAATGACCAAGACTTTGACATTATCAAGTGGTATAGCAGGGTATTGTCTGGTCAGACCAATGCAGAGCAGCTTATCCTGATGGACCGGCAAAATAATTTTGCAGGCCAGCTTGCCTTAACTGCCTATCGAATACAGCAAAGTGATTTCCAGGCCGCGCAGGCCACTTTAGATCGAGCAAAAAAGCATAACCAGATGCATCCTTTACAGGTTTTATTCCAGACTGATATTTATTTAGCTCAGAACCAGCTTGATGCAGCTTTGGAAAGTGTAGCGTCAGCAGCGCGGATCATGCCGGAAAATCGAGCGCTCAATTATAAATATGCAGAAGTGCTGATTCGCGCCAAGCAACCCGATAAAGCAAAAGTTTTAGTGCAGCGATTTCTAAATGCCAATTCACGGGATGTCAGTGGCTGGCGACTAATGCAACTGGCTGCCAATGCAGAGCCAGATTCGCCGATTAAGGCTGCTAATGTGCTGCGCTATCGTGCAGAAGTAGAATATTGGTCAGGATATGAAGAAACTGCCATCAAATCATTATTACATGCACAGCGTAGCGTAAAGAATAATCAATCTTTATCGTCCACCATTCGCCAGCGTCTGAAGCAGATGCAGCAGGCACATCAATATAAGATTTAAAGCTGAACTGGGTTTTAAGTTTTTGTATCAGGATGATATAGCAAGAATATATTCAATCAGGCTACAATCTTTTTGAAAGATCAGCGTGAATCAAACTGAAGCATAATATGAAAAAAATACTATTGGGCGTGTGTCTACTGGGGTGGAGTTATGGGGTTTTTGCTGCGAGTGCAGTTGAATATGTAGAAGCAATAGAACGAATTAATGCGGATTATAAAAAGGAATCGCGTCAGTTTTTAAGTGGTTTAAATCCGCAGCAACAGGGATTTAGTCCTGAGCAGAATGCAAAATTTTGTGGAATTGTAGGACGTTATGTTGATCGTTTATATCAGGCCGCTGACCAGAATCGTCCTTATCTGGATCGTCAGTTTCAAAATATGAGTAAACGGGATGTAATTGTAGAAGTGAAATCGTCGAAAGAGATGCAATTACTTAAGCGTTATCAGGTCGATTGTAATTTGCAATGAGAATACGTCAGGAACTGTCTTTGATTAAAGGCAGTTCAACGTTAAAGAGAAAATGCTAGAGAGTATGGATTAAGCAAGTTGCGCTTTGATTTTGGCGGAAACTTGTGCAGGATCGGCGCGCCCGGCTATGAGCGGACGCAGAGAATTCATCACCTTACCCATATCTTTCATGCTAGTAGCTTGTTGCGCTGCAATAGCTTGCGCAATCATGGAATCAAGTTCTTCCTCAGTCATAGCTTCTGGTAGAAACTGAGACAAAATCTCAATTTCGGCTTGTTCCTTACTAGCTAAATCATCTCGGCCAGCGCCTGCAAAGGCTTTAACCGATTCTTTACGTTGTTTAATTTGTTTTTCAATGACCGCAAGAACCTGAGCGTCGTCAAGTTCTTTGCGCTCATCGACTTCGATTTGCTTAATTGCTGCCTGTAGACTACGAATGACCGTCAGCTTGGACATTTCTTTGGCACGCATTGTTGCTTTCAAAACATCCGTGATTTGGTCTTTTAAAGTCGTCATTATTTATTCCAGGCAATCAATCACAAATTAATCTTAGTAAAGGCGAGTTGTACGTACTGATTCACGCGCCAATTTCTTTTGGTAGCGTTTAACAGCAGCAGCTTTTTTGCGCTTACGTTCTTGAGTTGGTTTCTCGTAGAATTCACGCTTACGTACGTCAGCAAGAACACCCGCTTTTTCGCATGAACGTTTGAAACGACGGATAGCTACGTCTACTGGTTCGCCTTCTTTCAATTTAACTTGTGGCATGAAGAATCCTCATATCAGTTAGGGTAAGATCTCGGGCTGAATTGCCCTCAATCACAAGTGAAGGTCAGTATTTTACTCATTTACATCTCATACCACAAGTCTATAATAGTTGCTGCAATAGAATTGATACAGGTTATAGGCAGTTTAATGATCGTTTTAGGCTTGGAAACGTCGTGTGATGAAACAGGACTTGCGCTGTATGACAGCGAGTTGGGTTTGCGCGGACAGGTGCTTTATAGCCAGATTAAACTGCATGCAGAATATGGCGGTGTAGTTCCAGAGCTAGCGTCACGTGATCATGTGCGTAAACTGATTCCACTCATCAATGAGCTGCTTGAACAGAGCGGCGTGAAAAAATCAGAAATTGATGCAGTCGCATATACCCGTGGCCCGGGTCTGATGGGCGCACTCATGACCGGTGCATTGTTTGGTCGTACTTTGGCCTTTGCGCTGAATAAACCCGCAATTGGTGTGCATCATATGGAAGGTCATATGCTGGCACCTTTATTGTCAGAAACTCCGCCTGAGTTTCCATTTGTCGCATTGTTGGTATCGGGTGGACATTCTCAGCTCATGGCTGCTTATGGCATTGGCCAGTATGAACTCTTGGGTGAATCCATTGATGATGCGGCAGGCGAAGCATTTGATAAAGTCGCGAAGATGATGGGTCTGCCGTATCCGGGTGGCCCGAATATTTCCAAACTGGCAGAGCACGGCGATCCAAATGCATTTGCATTCCCGCGACCAATGCTGCATCAAGGTTTAGAATTTTCATTCAGTGGTCTAAAAACCGCAGTTTCTGTACAAATGAAAAAACTCGGTGATGAAAACCGCGATGCCGATATCGCTGCCAGTTTTCAGGAAGCCATTGTCGATACTCTGGTGAAAAAGTCGGTGAAAGCACTGAAGCAAACGGAGCTTAAACGCCTGGTGATTGCGGGCGGTGTTAGTGCCAACAAGCGTTTACGTGAGCGTTTAGAAGCAGATTTAGCCAAGATTCGTGCATCTGTTTATTATGCTGAACCTGCACTCTGTACAGACAATGGTGCCATGATTGCTTTTGCGGGCTATCAGCGTCTCAAAGCAGGACAGCATGATGGCTTGGCTGTGACGACAACTCCACGTTGGCCAATGACGGAACTGACTAATCCGACTGAGGCATAGATTTCAGGCTTGAAGAAAAGAGGCTTAGGCCTCTTTTTTATTGTGAATTTTTAAATGAAAACTTATAGCAACGGTATGTTGTAAATATATAGTTTTATAGCTGTATTTAGAACTCTTATATTCTATTGAAACTGGAAAAATAGTTTAATAGCTTAAGTTGATATCATGCATATTTTTACAGGTTTGCAGCAGAGGCAATCTCGAATGGAAAATATAAATTTCAAAAGTTTTCAGGATGCTGGAGAGGCGGTGTTAAAGTTTTTGCATCAGCATTTTGGCTTTAATTTATGGATGATCACCCGGGTAGAAGGCCAAGACTGGATTGTGCTGCAAAGTGAAGATCATGGTTATGATATACGACCCGGTCAAGTGTTTCAGTGGGCTGATTCTTTTTGTTCTCATATGGTCGCAGGTAAGGCCCCGAGAATTGCCCCCCGCTCTGAAGAAATTCCTTTATACGCCACAGCGCCGATTAATCAGCAGGTCTGTATAAAATCTTATATTGGTCAGCCACTCCTTAAAGAAGATGGTAGTTTGTTTGGAACGCTCTGTGCGATTGATCCAGAAACCAAATCGGAAGCTATTGTGCAAGATATGCAACTGGTCGAGTTGTTGGGACAATTGCTCAGTTCGATCTTGCAGGCAGAATTACGTCAGAGTGAGCAGATAAGACAGCATGAATTATTGCAGGAAGAAGCCAGTAAAGATGAATTGACCGGGCTCTATAATCGCCGTGCCTGGGAAAAACTGCTGCGAGCAGAAGAAGAGCGTTGTAAGCAATATGGTCATCCCGCCGCTGTATTATTTATTGACCTAAATGACCTAAAAAAGGTGAATGATAGTTTGGGTCATGATGAAGGTGACAGGCTGATTCAAAATGCGGCTCAAGTATTACGAGATAATGTACGGATCAACGATATTGTTGCCCGTTTGGGTGGTGATGAGTTTGTGATTCTTAGCGTAGAAAATGATGAAACGGGTACTAAAAGTTTAGTGGATCGTTTAATTAATGCCTTTGCAGCAGCAAACATTGGCGCAGCGATTGGTATGGCGATGCGTCATCCGAGTCAGGGCTTATTTGCAGCGCTCGCACAAGCGGATCAGAACATGTTTGAATATAAACGTCGGAAAAAATCCAGTGAATCCGTGAGCAATCTCAAATAATTTCTGCTTAAAATTTTCTGTAAATGATTAAGTATCTCATATCATAAAAATGATCATTTTCTATGCTCTAAAGTCATCCTATCTTTCAATATTCTCTTTCATAATCATGAATGAAAGTTGAACATGATTCTTCATAAAAAGAAAATTCAATCCATCTTTAACTTAACAATTACAAATTTTATAAGCTTTGTTGCAAAGTTAATCGATCTAATTAAATGCGCTTTAAGTGTGTTGAAAAGCGACTCTGGTAAGGAACAAGATTCAAATAAACACTTCATTTCTTATGATAATTGTTGTTTGAAATATACATTAAAATTACAGAACCAAAAATTTCTTTGTTAAAGATAAAGCGATATCGAAGGATAAAGCTGGCTGCCAAGAAAAAATATCACCGGCAGAAATAGCATTTGAGCTGTTCAGTTTCGAGAAGGCCAATCTTTAGTGATCACCAAATAAAAATGCAAAGAAATTTTAGGGAATAAATTTTATGAAAAAGCAGATTTCTATCTTTGGACTTGCTCTTGTTTCGGGTTTAATGAGTGCCTGTGGCGGTGGTGGGGGAAGTAGCTCAGACAGTCCTACTGTCACTACACCTCCAAATGTTCCTAAGGAAAGTATTTCCCCTGAGCTTTCAGAGGAGTTTGTCCCGTTTGAAGATCAGGATATTGTAAAGAAAATTCGCGATAAAATTTCCGGAAATACCAGTAATGATACCGACTATAATGTTGCTCTAGGTCACATGATTGGAGAAGTATTCGCAGATTATCCTTATGGGCGTACTGCACGTATTATCAAAATTTATAATTTGGGCATCAATAGTATTAAATATCCAAATCTGATCTGTTCGGAAGTCAATACCATTGGTTCGGTCAAAACCCTGAAATTAAAAACAGATAAAGATAACTGTATTATTCTGGATAAAACTTACCGTAAAGGCTCAAACATTACTCAGACGGTGAATGGTGACACAACGACTTTAAGCTTTAGCAATGTCCGTTATGGTTCAAATGTAGATTTTAATCTCAAGGACGACTACCTGATTTCTGGCACAATTGTGCATCGTAAAACCAAAAATAACATGGGGCAATCCGAATCTTATCAAATCGATCAGTTGGAATTCCAGCGTATCGCCGAGACCGGTCAGGCAGGTACTTCTGGAATCGCGTTTGATACAAAGAGCAAAGAATATCTGCAGGTGCGTAATTATAATTACAGCTTGGTCGATGATTATGGCAGTGGCAGTAATGGGATTCGTACCTTAACCAGTCGTGGTACGATTATCGGTCAGCCTGATCTGGCAGATTATCGTTACAGTTTTGATTTTAATACCACGACACCATTTAAAATGGATGAAACCGTATTAAATAACTATAAGCATTTGCCAAAAGAGGGCGTGCTTAGAATTAAGGACAGCGATGATCAGGTAATTGAGGTCAAACAGAACCAGCCTGAATCATTGAAGGCTACTGTTTATTTCAATGGCAGTGAAATTGATGACCTGCTATGGTCTACTATTATCGGTGATAAACAATAATTCGAGATGTCAAAAAAGCCCTGTATTTCCAGGGCTTTTTTTATTATTGATTGGGGAGAAGTCTTTATTACAAAACTATTTTGAATAGCCGTGCTAATAAATCAGGTAACTGTAGCATCCAATAACAATTCGGCGGGATAAACCGCTTGCCATGAAGTTTTAAACTGTTTATGCATTTGGTCAATTGGGAAAGTACTGAGTTTTGCAATATTTTGCGCTTTTTGAATATTGTCGGCGCGCATATATGCAATCAAATAGTCCTGACCATGAAGTTGCAGATAAAACCAGGACTCGACATGAACCTGTTCAGCCTTAAGCGTTTCAATTATTTCGTCTTGACGTGCTTTCAAAGTACGCTGCCAGTCATGAACTTGCTGCATGTGTAAGGGCTTAAGTTGAATGAGAACTGCGCCGACATCCATAATTTTAATTTTCTTTTGAGTATCATCATTATATAAATGATTTATATGAAAAAAGAGACCTGAACCGGTCGCTTTTAAGTTGTTAAGAGGCATTTAGTTGGGTTGAACCAATCCAGTGCTTGGAAAACTGATAGGCAGCACGTCCTGAACGTTGACCGCGTGCCTGACACCAGCGTAGGGCTTCAGCACGGGTTTCTGGCGTGAGTTCCATGCCTGCCTTTTTGAGGTAATGTTCGACAATTTCCAAATACAGGTTCTGATCCATTGGATAGAAAGACAGCCATAAACCAAAGCGGTCAGACAGTGAAATTTTTTCTTCAATCGCTTCCTGAGGATGTAATTCAGTATATTGCGGCACATCAACTCGGGTAACGGGCGTATTTTCATGCATGAATTCGGGTAATAAATGACGACGGTTACTGGTCGCATAAATCACAAAATTGCTGGAACCGGATTGTAAAGAGCCATCTAAAACACTTTTTAAACTGCGATAATTTTCGTCTTCGGCATTAAAGGCCAGATCATCACAGTAGACAATAAACTTCTCTGGACGCTCTGCAATGAGTTGCTGAATTTGAGGCAGATCGGATAAATCATCCCGTTCGATTTCAATTAATCGTAACCCTTGATCTGCATACTCGGTGAGTAGGGCACGAACAATGGAGGATTTACCCGTACCGCGTGAACCGGTCAGTAAGACATCATTGGCAGGTAAGCCGTTTAAAAACTGCAACGTGTTCTGGATGACTTTTTCTTTTTGTCGCTCAATCCCTTTTAAATCGGCCAGTTCCATCTGTCTAAGCTGATGAATAGGTTTGAGTTCACCATGTTGCCATTTATAGGCATGAGCAGAAAAATCAGGAATTTGTTTTAGTTCGGGCAGACTTTGCTGAAGTTGCTGCAGAACAGTCGAAAGGGCATTTAAAATATGGTCAGGTAACTCAATTTTCGCCATGATTTAACATTACAGATTTAAAATTATGGCTAAGATAGTACCATTGCAAAATTCACAGTCAAAGCCAGAAAAGTATGATAATTTGCTTAAAGTAGAGAATTTTCGTTATTGTAGAGGATAGAAAATTTGTACACATTTTCTGGCTCTGGGTACGAGGTGTATCAAGAATAAATATAGGGAAAAGGCAGATGCTGTTTAAAGATTTTACTCAGGATATTAATCCACATCAGGCCTATCGTATTAAAAAGCTCAAGCAGCAGCTGCAACAGGCTGAGTCCTATGAGGAATGGAAATATATTGCCCTGAAAATAGATGAAGAATCAGGTGCACAGGAATGGAAATTTGATAACAGTTCACCCTACTTTGATGCAGAAGTGATCGCACATCGTCTGGGTAAATTACGACGCTATCGACAACAAAAGCGCACCCGTGACCTGATGTATATTTTGCGCGAAGGCCTGAGCTACGATATTGCCAACATTGCCCATCCTCTACTGTTTACCGAAGCCTATGTGGGCACTAAAAGAATTATTGAAGATTATGTCGAAGAAGTCAGCCAAGGCTTAGCCTATATTGCTTCAATAGATTGTACCTGTCTCAGTATGGAAGAAAAAATCGAATATTTTCAGCATTGTCAGCGCGCCTATGGCCAGCCAGCCCTGATGTTTTCCGGTGGTTCGACGCTGGGTCTGTTTCATACTGGTGTATGCAAAGCCTTAATGGAGCAGGACTTGTTGCCGAAGGTAATGTCCGGTTCAAGTGCGGGTGCCATCATGACCGCCATGTTAGGTGTATCCAAACCTTCGCAATATATTGATATTTTGAAAGGCCATAATTTCTTTCATGAGGCTTTTCATTTCCGCACCATGAGTGAATTGATGAAAGGTAATGGTGGTCTGGCAGATGTAAAATATCTAAAAAAATTTCTGGTCGAAAATCTGGGTGATCTGACCTTCGAAGAAGCACTCAAAACCTCAGGTCTGCATATCAATATTGCGGTTGCACCTTATGATGCTGGACAGGATGCACGCATTTTAAATGCCTATACTTCTCCGGATTTGCTGGTCTGGAGTGCGGTACTGGCGTCTTGTGCGGTGCCGGTTCTGTTTCCACCGGTTCGTTTGACCAGTAAGCGCTATGATGGTCAATATACGCCTTATATGGGTTCAACCCGCTGGGTGGATGGCAGCGTGCGCAGTGATTTTCCGCAGGAGAAAATGGCACGCCTGTATAATATTAATTATACCATTGCCAGTCAGACCAACCCGCACATCGTGCCATTCATGCAGGATGATATTTCACGTTTCCGTAAAGGTACTTTGAGTTGGCCACAACGAATTGTTCGCCGTCAGGGCGCGGTGATTACCAAAGGAATGATGGATTTTGCCCGAGAGCATGCCGGAAGCTTACCTCCTGTACGCCGTCTGCTGGATCATGGCTATGGTGTGGTGGATCAGCGTTATTATGGTGATGTGAATATTGTCGGTAAATATAGCCTGCGCCACTATAGCTATATGTTGCAAAATCCGCGGCCATATCTGTTTAAAATTTTACAGCGTGAAGGCGAGCGTGCCACATGGCCGAAAATTTCCCTTATTGAGACTCAGGAACGGGTCGGGAAAACTATTCAGCATTGTCTGGAGCTGCTAAATTATCAGCATACACTTAATCCAATACCTGAATACATTGCCACGACTTAATTTAGATCATCTCGATACTTTTGATTTTGAACTGCGAACCAAAGCCCGTAGTCTGGGTTTTGGTCGACGTCTTTATTATGCTGGAGGGCATGCGCTGTGGTTAAAAACCCAGATATCACATAGATCTGATAGCTTACAATCATCTCCACATGCTGAACTAGGCTGGCAATATGAGCTGGATTTTTATCAGGTTTATGCTGGTTCAAGTGAACTGACTTTTTTCCTTCCGCATCAAATTATTCAACAACCTTTCAAGATCAATCATGAAAACTTTGAAAAGGCCTTGATTCTGGTCGATGCGCCGGCGCATTTTCAGATCATGCCGCATCAGCAATCCATCACGCAAATTCGGCAACATTTGCTGCAAACTGTGGAGCCTTTAATCTGCCTGCAAGAATTGGGTTATTTGCATGCCGATTTAAAGCAGGAACATTTTGTAAATAATCAGGGCAGGGTCTGCCTGCTTGATTTTGAGCATGTCCAAATACTCCATCAGAATGACCTGCATGAACTGAATGCGACACCGCGTTATATGGCGCCGGAACTGTTCCAAGGCCAAGCCAAGAGCCTACAAAGTGAAGTTTATGCTTTGGGTGTTATTTTTTATGAGTGGTTGAGTGGTCAGCGTTTACAGGCGACAGATTATCTGGATTGGGCCTTTTTGCATTGTCAGCGTCTGAAAGTTGAGTTACCGCAGCACTTACAGGCTTTTCAAGGCTTATTAGAAGAAATGTTAAGTAAGCAGAAGCAGCATAGATTTGCCGATTTCAAAGCTGTTAAAGATTACTTAATGACTGAAATTGAATGAGAAAAATACAATAAAACTCGGATTGTTTCTTATTTAATCAAACGAGTGTTTTTTTATGATAAACGGCTTGTCAGCTGGAAATGATCTCTATAATATACACAGCCATTGGGGACGTGGCGAAATTGGTAGACGCACTGGATTTAGGTTCCAGCGCCGCGAGGTGTGAGAGTTCGAGTCTCTCCGTCCCCACCAATCAATATTTGAGTAACTGGATATTGGGTGGAAGTAGAGGATTGGTGTAATGGTAGCATGACGGTCTCCAAAACCGTTCGTCAAGGTTCGAATCCTTGATCCTCTGCCAAAGTTTGAAAGAAATCCAACGCTAAGTTGGTACCCTGATGGGGACGTGGCGAAATTGGTAGACGCACTGGATTTAGGTTCCAGCGCCGCGAGGTGTGAGAGTTCGAGTCTCTCCGTCCCCACCATCATATTAAAGCAAGGCAAATGCCTTGCTTTTTTATTGCCTGAAATTTAAGGTCGGTTTTTTAGTACCAGATTTTTGCTGTCATGGTTGATGAACATCAATGCGTTCTGGATTTAAATTCTCCAGCGAATGATCATGCAAGGGCAGAACTTTAGCAAATTTCATGGTATTGCATGCAATCTGCATATTGAATAATTTAAATGTCATATGGATCAGTTCCATTGTATTCATCAATTTTATATGTTGGTCTAAATAGAGCATTATTTGCTCAATAATGAATTAACTGCTTAATTTTTGATATAAAAGTATTTAGCTTTTTGCAGAACTACTTGTGAATCAGGTCTGATCGCTATAATATACACAGCCATGGGGATATGGCGGAATTGGTAGACGCACTGTGTTCAGGTCGCAGCGCCTTCTGGGCGTGAGAGTTCGAGTCTCTCTATCCCCACCATCATATTAAAGCAAGGCGAGTGCCTTGCTTTTTTATTGCCTGAAATTTGGTAAAGCTGTTGTTATTTATGCGGTATTGTATTCTGATTTCAAGCACTGGTTCAGACATTATTTATCAATAATAGTTTCAGTATTCTGAATGCCTATGTTGATCAAGATTAGAAATTCATTTGAGTTTTAATTTAAAATGCTGGAATTGAATCGAAATGATTAAAAATAACGAATGGGCAGTCATATCCTAAAATGAATCAAATTTTCGGCAGAAATTTTATAAAAAATTAAAAAATAGAACTAACTGTTTATTTTATAGCGGAATAGATTGTGATTGCTTGTAAAATCGCTTGTCAATGTCGGTCTATCTCTATAATATACACAGCCATTGGGGACGTGGCGAAATTGGTAGACGCACTGGATTTAGGTTCCAGCGCCGCGAGGTGTGAGAGTTCGAGTCTCTCCGTCCCCACCAATCAATATTTGAGTAACTGGATATTGGGTGGAAGTAGAGGATTGGTGTAATGGTAGCATGACGGTCTCCAAAACCGTTCGTCAAGGTTCGAATCCTTGATCCTCTGCCAAAGTTTGAAAGAAATCCAACGCTAAGTTGGTACCCTGATGGGGACGTGGCGAAATTGGTAGACGCACTGGATTTAGGTTCCAGCGCCGCGAGGTGTGAGAGTTCGAGTCTCTCCGTCCCCACCATCATATTAAAGCAAGGCAAATGCCTTGCTTTTTTATTGCCTCAAATTTACTAAACAAAGAAAAGCCCATCGAAATGGGCTGAATAACTGGAGAATAGCGCTGTTGAATCAGTGGAAAGATTAATTTATTTTTCTTCTCTTAAATAGAAGCAATCAGGCTTTTAAATGATCTTCAAATTCCTCGCCTAACTGTAGTGCCAGAGCATTACCTGCCAGATCACAGGTCACCAGGCCATATTCTTTCTTGAAGCTGAAACTGAAACCACGATCATCCGCCAGGGTGCGTACCGAATATCCCAATTTTTCTAACCATAGTCGAAATGCAATCAAATTTTTCGCTTTAACCACTTTTTTCACGAGATCACTCCTTCATCATTGTTAAATCTTAAATAAGGGTGAAAAATTATCTTTTAAAGGGCAAATGCCTTTATTTAAATTAATTTAAATGAATTTGTGTATATAGTGAACATCGGTTGATTAAGAAAAAATCAATTTAAACGTTAAGTAAATGATTTTTATCATATTGAATAGGTTGTAACTAAATATTAAGTTTTTATAAGCTATAAATTTGGATAATTAATTTTCTAATTCAATAGCTTATTAGTGAAACAGGTTATTTCCTAATTTTATCAATCGTATGAAATAGAAAATTTCAGATCTAGAATGAGAAAATTAAAATCCAATCGACTTATTTATTAAAAGAATACCGGCTGCTGGTTTTCTGATCTTCAGCTCGATTTGCATGCTTTATACTGTCTGAAATGTAATTCTCAAACTGAATACCCGCACCATGACTGAATTAACCATTGAAGACTATGTGAATCAGCAAATTGAATTAATGCAGCAGCAGGGACTTGATCCGGTTGCTGTGATGTTGGGACATGAAGACTGGTTGAGCTTTAGTATTCAGTCGAAAGTGGCCTATACGCCTTTCGGCAGTGCCCGTCGTTATCAGCCTGCTTTAGGTGGCTTGCTACTGGTACGTATTGATGAAATGCAGGCGGTGCGTGTCGTGACTCAAGGTGAACTGGATGCTTATGCACAAAGTAACCAGATTCTTTAACATGGCTTTAGGCGACAGATACGTTGTCAGTTTTAGTAAATAGAATCCAAGAAACTAGTTACTGCTATCCTACATATCATCATTCGGGATCGACATGGCCAATGTCACTTTTAAATTTGTACGACAGAACTAATGTCATGCTCTGAAAGCAGACATTTTATTTCTATTTTGGTTTACAGTTTAATTTTGAATAATGCCCATTATATTAAATGGGTGCAAATGAGAGAGGGTATTTAAATCTCACTTGTCAAAAATAGACAGTATAGACAGTGAATCGTTCATGAAGTACATGGTTAAATATCCCAATACTACAAGCCATATCAGGATAATAATTCCTGCGGCCCAACAGTTTATAGGCCTTTCAACTAAGGTTTCTGCAAGAATTCTACAATCATCTATAATGTTTTGTGGGGTAAGCTTGATAACTAATAAAATACCTAAAGGTACAATAATAATATCGTCTAAATACCCCAGTACGGGAATAAAATCTGGAATTAAATCAATTGGTGAGAAGGCATAGGCAGCAATAATTAAAGCTAAAAGCTTTAAAGAATTGGGCGTTCGCTTGTCTTTTGCAATAAGCCAAACAACCAAGATGTCTTTTTTGATTGATTTAGCCCATTGTTTGATTCTTTGATACATAGCAAATATTAAAAGAACTATAGAGATTTAATCATAAGAGAGTTTTCTTAAAACAATATAGATTTTTATTATCCTATTACGATTTTCTAAAATTAACATAATACACGTTATCCGAAATTCTATTTTTTATTATATATAAATCATATCTTTATAGTTTTTAAAAAGCCCAATTCAAGTGAATTGGGCTTTTTAAATAATTTATTAGGTTCCATGCTGATTATTTAAGCAATGTTCCACGAATTTCTCCAATTTAAATCAATATCATACTGTTATTTATAAGTCATTATTTCATGTGTTGGAACTGAAATTAGTTCCTAAAAAATAGGAGACGTGGTTGATCATAAAAAAGGAAAAATGGCTCAGAAAGACATTTTTTAGATGGAGGATCAACGTGTTCCGACTTGTGCAAAAGTTGTACGTGCCTTTCAATGACATTCTATGCATCGCAAATGACAAATAAATAAAGTCGGCTGAAGCATTATCTTCAGCTTTGAATCCGGTTTAAAACTGATCTTTCAGGGTTCTTAAACGCTGGAATTCTTCCACGCTTTCTGCACGTAGAAAAGGATTGGTTTGCAATTCATCTTCAATACTACTTGGCAGTGTGCACTGGCCTAACATACGCAAACGCTCGATCTGCTCGAAGCGTTCCAGAATTGCCGAATTGTCCGGTTCAACGTGTTTGGCAAACTGTGCATTTGACAGAGTGTATTCATGAGTGCAATACACCTGCGTGCGCGGCGGCAAGGCAGCCAGACGGGACAGAGAATGATACATCTGTTCAAATGTTCCTTCAAAAACCCGGCCACAACCCATGGCAAATAAGGTATCGCCGCAGAACAGCACATCAATTGCATCAATAAAATAAACAATATGGCCGAGTGTATGCCCGGGTACAGCAATTACCTGGATATCTATTCCATGAAAATTAAACTGTTCTTCATGCTTAAGCGGATGGGTGATAAACGGAATTTTGCTTAGTTCTGCCCGTGGGCCATACACAGGCAGATTTTTTCCTTGGATTAACCCCGGCACACCGCCAATATGATCTTTATGCCAGTGAGTCAGCCAGATTTGACTTACAGTTAAACCGTGTTCGGCACAATAGTCTTGTACCAATTCTGCTTCGGTTGGATCAATCACAGCCACCTGATGCGACGCGGTATGTTCAAGCAACCAGATATAATTTTGCAGTGAATTCTGGACATCAATACAGTGAATTTTAAAAGGTATCATAACGCATCAGACCAAATGAGGATTATGGATAAAGTAGCATAATTTCGGATGCTCTGGTGCTGGTTGATATCATCTGATCATCCGCGATTACTTTCATTTATTCCAAATTTGAAAAATTTATAATTCCGGATCATCAATGCTCACCGCATTGCCGATGGTGTAAAAATGCCCGCCGGCTACATGATGAATACTTTTCCACTCTTCAGCCACTTCATGATAATGCCAGTGGCCGTCGCGGAAGACCCGATCATCGGCATAGGCTGCAATCACCTTGCCAATAAACAGGTCATGCATTTGCTGGTTATGCGGCTCGGGAATCAGTTCGCAAAGTATCCAGGCCGCACAGCCTTGTACTACAGGAATATCCGCATCAGGAAAATGAAATAGTTCTACTCCGGATTGTGCCAGTTTGTCCGGCACATCATACAGGCTCTGTGTGCCCAGATGATAGACCATATTCAGCTGTTTCAGTGTCGGAATTTGCAGCGCGAAATAACCTGATTTTTCAATAATATTTCGGGTTTTGGTACTTTTGTCCAGAACCACGGTCACTTTGGCAGGACTGAATTCCAGTGCGCATGCCCAGGCCGCTGCCATGACATCTGTATCCTGCTGGTCTTGAGCAGATACCAGCACAGTAGGTCCATGGGTAATCAGACGATAAGCTTTTTCTAAGGGAACGCTTTGAAGATGGGAGTTTGTCATGCAACACCATTTGCTCTATTTATTTAATAGGCCAGATTAATGAGATCATTAACATATTCAAGTTTATTCTTGCAAAAAAGCTTTTAAACTAGAGATCGGGAATTCAGGAATTCAAAAAATGAAAATGTACCAAGTGGATGCGTTTACTACAGAATTGTTTAAAGGCAATCCAGCCGCCGTAATTGTGCTGGAGGACTGGCTTGAAGATGGTCTGATGCAAAATATCGCCTTGGAAAATAATCTGTCGGAAACGGCTTTTGTTAAAGTTATGGAGAGTGACAATTATGCGATCCGCTGGTTTACGCCAACCAAGGAAGTGGATTTTTGTGGCCATGCGACATTGGCCAGCAGTTTTGTATTATTCAATCAGTTTGGTACAGGGAAAACGATTCATTTTCATGTGAAAGATTTTGGCATCTTTGTGGTCCGGCAGGATGCGGATGGCAAGATCAGAATGAACTTTCCAATCCGTCGTGCAGAGCCTGTTGCTGAATATCCTGAGGCCTTAAGACAGGCCTTAAATAAACCATTTAAACAGGTTTATCTGAACGCGCAGGGCTATATTATTGAATATGAATCGGTACAGGATGTGCTGGATGAAATGCCTGATTTTGAACTGTTGAAACAGTTGAATGGCAAGCGTACAGCCATTACTGCTCAGAATACCTTTCTAGATGTCGTAATCACCACACAAGACATGCAATATGACTGTATTTCACGTTATTTTGCACCGAGTAATGGCATCAATGAAGATCCGGTAACCGGTTCGATTCACACCGGAATCGCGCCGCTCTGGGCCGAGAAGCTTGGTAAAAATGAACTGGTCGCCTATCAGGCATCAGCACGTGGTGGGGTATTGTATTGTGCCTTGCAAGATCAGGAACGAATTGAAATTTCCGGTTATGGAAAATTATATATGCAGGCTGAAATTTATCTATAATTTTTATACTTACATAGATATACATGTCGTCAGGTGAGGCGGCATGTTATTTTGATGATTCGGCTTGGAATAGATTATTCAGAAAAAGAATCATTCTCTAAGATGGGCGCGAATAAAAATTTATATTTATAATTTGGATGAAGAATGTTGCTACGTTATAAAAATTTAAGTCTGGCGATTGTATTGTCTGGCTGTAGTGTACTAAGTTTTGCACAGCCTGTTTTGGTGAAAACGGAACAGAATATTGAAGAATACCGACTGGATAATGGACTGCGCATTATCCTGGCACCGAATGATAAAGAAAATAAGATTTTTATGAATACGGTCTATCTGACCGGTTCCCTAAATGATCCTCAAGGCAAGGGTGGTCTAGCGCATCTGCTGGAACATTTGGCCTTTAAAGGCACTGAAAATGTCAAAGGGGATGAATTCCAGCGTCGACTGGATCAATATACCCTGATGACCAATGCCAGCACTGATTATTACTCGACTAAATATACCAATGTGATCCGTCCTGAAAAAACTGCGCTGAGTGAAGTTATTTTGCTGGAAGCCGAACGCATGGACAAGCTGGTGCTTCAGGAAAAATATGTACCGACTGAAATTGATATTGTAAAACGCGAGCGTGAAATCCGGCTGGACCAGCCATTTTCGGTATTGATCGATCAGGTATTTAAATCGGCCTATGGTAATCAGTATTTAGGCCGTTTGCCGATTGGTGATCTGAATGAACTGCAATCTATCAATATGCAGGAACTAAACCGTTTTTACCGTCACTGGTATGCACCCAATAATGCCTTCATGGTGATTTCGGGTAAGTTTGATAAGGCAGAGGTATTAAAACAGCTGGATACGCATTTCAGTCCGATTCAATCCCGAAATGTACCAGCGCAAGTGAAAGTCCCAGCGCTTAAACCGGAACAGATCAAACAGCGTGAATTTACAGTAAAGAAAGGCAGTGATCTGGCTAGGTTTAATATTTATTTAAACCAATCAGAAGAAAATATTAAAACGGCTTTGGCTGTTTCGCCAACGCTCTATACTTTGCAACCGAGTGGACATCTCTATCAGAGCATGGTGGAAACTGGTAAGTCAACTGCGGTGCAATCCAGTACGTGGCTTGATAAAGACTTTAATCTGGTGTTTATGGGAGCAATCTATGCACCGAATCATCAGCCACAGGATATTGAACAAGGCCTGATTCAAGGCGTAGAACATAGTCAACCATTTACCGAGGCAGAACTGAACCGGGCTAAAAATCTGACCCGAAATCAGGCCGACAATATTAAAAATAGTGCGACTGCTTTGGGTTCACGTTTAAGCGATTATGCAGTGGCGTATTCGGGTGACTGGAACCAGTATTTTAAAGATCTAAACGCGATTCAAAACCTGAATGTGAATCACATCAATCAGGTCTATAAGAATTTTTTAAAACCTGAATACCGTATTTCTGGCAATATTTTACCGACACCGGAAGATCAGAAAAAAGCGCAGGAACTGGCACAAACAGAAGCACCGGCAAAAACTCTGGATCAACAGGCTGAAGCAGAAGAGCCACTGAAAGATGTTAGTGTTTATCAGGCTGAAGTGAAGCAATATGTACAGGAATCCAAGCAATATCTGTATAGCAAGGATCAGCAGATTCAGCGTGGCAAGTTGAAAAATGGCATTAAATATGCACTGTTTCCGACGAATACCCGCGATGACAAGGTTTATGCCACAATTTCACTGGATTTTGGTACCGCTCAAAGACTGATGAATAAAGGCGAGATTCTGGACCTGACCGCTTATTTAATGTTGCGCTCATCGAAAACTCAAAGCTTGCAGCAGATTGCCGATAAAATTATTGAAGTAGGCGGTTCGGCGACTGCTGGTGCATCCGGTAATGGCCTGACCTTGCAGATCAGCGCCAAAAAAGAAAAGTTTGAAGAATTTTTCCAGTATGTGGTTGATGTGCTGAAAACCCCGGCATTTGAGCAAAGCCAGTTTGACTTGATCAAGGGGCAGACTTTATCCAGTCTGGATCGTCCTTATACTGAACCAGATACGGTGTCGAGCTTGACGATGGCGCGAACTCTCGAGATCTATCAGCCTGGCGATCTGCGTTTCCATTTCGAGCCTGAACTGGCCAAAAAACAGTATCAGAAAGCGACTCGCGAACAGGTTGTGGCACTGTATCAGCAGTTTTTAAAAACCCAACATGCGCAAATCGCGGTTACGGGCGAATTTAATCCGAAATCGATGCAAAATGTACTGAAAAACAGTTTTTCAGACTGGAAAGCTGCACAGCCTTATGAGCGTCTAAAATCGGAATATCGGAGCTACCCAGCCCAGAAAATTCATGCTTTGTCCGAGCAGCGTGAATTCGGAAGTTATGAAGCATTCATGAGTATGCCGGTCGGTGCAGATCATGCCGATGCACCTGCATTACAGGTATTTCGTTATATTCTGGGTGATTCACAGTTATCGTCACGACTGGCACAGGAGCTACGCGAGAAAAATGCACTGGTCTATGGTTTTAGTGCAGATGTGCAACTCGATGAATGGGCAGATGTGGGCGCCATGATGATTAGTGCCAATTATACGGCTGGAAAATCCGCACAGGTTTCCCAAGCAGTGCATAAGGTACTCAATGAACTGCTGACACGTGGCGTGACTGAACAGGAAGTCGAAGCGGCAAAAGCCAGTATCTTAAAACAGCGTTTAACTGCACTTGAAGATGATCGTCGTATTCATACTATGCTGATTCCACAGCTGGAAAAAGACCGTAATCTGGTTTACCGGGAAAAACGTGATCAGGCGATTGCTAAACTGAATAAAGCTGATATTGATGCCATGATCAAAAAATACATCAAGCCGGACCAGCTGGTTGAAGTGATGGCTGATCAGTATGGTAAGCAAGTTAAAACATCATAGTGTTGATAAAAAAAATCCCCTCAAATGAGGGGGTTTTTTTATTTACCATATTATTAAAAGCCCAATTTAAGTAACTTTTCTGGTGAACAGGATTCCACCTAAAACACCAGATAATACAGCGCAGGGCAAGCTCCACCAGAAAGTGGCAAAGAGAAAAAGGAAAATACCACCTGATACCAAGATTGATCCTAAAGCGATATCTTTATTAAAGGGTAAGTGGATCATATGTTGGTAATAGTAGGATGCGATTCCACTAAAACAGATCACCAAGCAAGTATATAAAAGCTTTTCTGACAAGGGACTAGCGATCATTTCTTCCCAGAGCATATGTATTTTCCTCCTTTTTTAAGGATCCAGACTCTTATTCTTCTAATTTATAAAACGCTTTAGCATTTTCATAAAAGATCGGCTTTAACGCATTTTCATTGTAGTCCTGTACAATATCGCTAAAGGCATCAATAATGTTGGTGAGTGAGCTGCTGACACTGTCCATTGGAAAGTTGGATGCAAACATCACGCGTTTAGAACCAAAGCAGTCTAAAGCATGCTGGATCAAGGGAGTTGCACGTTCCACTAATTCCTGTTTACTTGCCAGCCGTTTCTGCTGATGAAAATCATGACCTAAAACGGGCATAAACAGACCAGACATTTTGGTCGATACATTCTGACATTCAGACAGTTCTGTCAACTGATCTTTCCAGTCTGCAAATATCTGGGCGCGATCTTGTTCGGTCTTGCCTGTAGCTTTGCCCACCTTGCCAAATAAACCTGCGGGCGTACCCAGATGATCCAGCACAATAGGGGTGTTTGGAAAGTCTTTGGCCAGCGCAGTAACATCCGCAATCTGGGGAGAATATACCCAGGCATCAAAGCTTAAATCTTGCTTGGCCAGTTCCTCAAAGCCTTTCAGAAAATTTTTGTTGCGATAGAGATGCGGTTCATTGGTCCAGGCATGAATCCCTTTATCCGGATGTACCGCAGCCATTTTACGGATGCCGCGAAACTTGGGAGAAGCTTCTCGATGTAGTTGAATCAGTTGCTTGAAGTTCTTCTGTCGTGGGTCCGCCGTGGCGACAATCCCACCTAGCCGGATATTATGCTGATCAAAAGGAAGTCCGGCGATAAAATGGGTTTCATCCACCACGCCTGTACCTTTCTGATCATGCCAGCTGGCTTCGACATGTACAATTTGTTCGATTTCGTAATGCCCAAGATCTTTCTTGTAATTCGCAGGCAGATAAGGGGCGGTCAGATGCTGAGTCAGTCCAATGGTCTCAATTACATCTTTAGGTTTTAGCAGCCGCACCATTTTGTCCAGCAATCTGGGGTGCTTGCCGAACAGCTTGACCGCGAGCGCTGCCGCATGTGGCGTGTTATACGGATCCCATTGGTGGATATGAGGGTCAATGATCGGGAAGGGAAGTTGCTGCATGCTATGCCTTGTTTTCGTTTATTTATTATTCAATTTATATAGTGCTTAAATCACTTTAAAGTCAATATGATAAATGACAGCAAATAAAAAAAGCCCCGCGGGGCTTTTCGTATTTTAATCAATGATCATGCTTGTGATCATGGTTATGCTTGTTGGCATGAAACTCTTCATTGTGACGGAAACGTAAATAGTTTTCGAACTGTTCACAGTATTCATCATAGTTATCTTCCAGCATCATTTGAAATTGCTGCAAGATATAAGACATGACCTGATCTTTGGCATCGCGCATTTCATTCCCATCTTTAAAGTTATTCGCTGCCACCCAGGTATTGAAACGGGCAGTACCAAATAACATCGCCGCACTGACTTGACCGCGCTTATCGCTCGGTTTTTCCTGTGAGCCTTTTTCTACGCGACAAAACTCGTTGGCTTGTTGAATAAATTCATCAGCACGTTCAAAGAATGCCGCATTTAACGCTTCTTCTTCGGTTACATCGGTTGCTTCAATCTTTTGAACCATGAATTTGTTCCTAACACTAAAATCTCAATCGTTAATTATAGGCAAAGCCTTGCAGAAACTAAACCTTTGCCTTAATCTAAAAAATAGCCTAAGCATATAAAAGTGAATGCCATGCAGGATGCGATTGCAGTACAAAGCCTAAAAAGTGATATTGCCTTATTGCGCCAGAATATTTGGCCACCAGCAAATCTAGCCAATGTTGAAGGCTTGCCGATTTATTATGGCAGCCAGTCACAGGTAGATGAATACTATAGCCAGTGGCTCGGGCTGATTGAAAGGGCACAGGATCTGTTTCAGCCTTTTATGGAAGATGAAATCTTGGATGCGATCCATCTGCCGAGTTATTTAAACTTGCCGCTGTTTTATTTTCATGTTGACCGGATTCGCATTAATAAAACCCGCGCCAAGGAATCCAAAACTTTTCGTGGGGTCGCCAGCCTGATCGAAAAATGCGGCCAGTTCGAACCCGAGCAGATTGCAGCCATGCGGCAGTGGCTTGATAGTGACGATACTGCAGCTTTGGTGGCACACCGTGAATTTGTGGATTTACGCACTTATGTGTTTCAGCATGGCCAGAGCGAATATACGCGCACCCGTTTTTATGTGAATGGGATTGTGCTGAGTGTTGAGCCACATTTTGAACTGGTCGATGCACGCGATAAGCCACGCAAGCAACGCAGCGACAGTTATAACGATCCTCTGGCAGACAATAATACCTGGAAAGTATTCGGCAAATATCGCTAGCACAGTTTGACCAAGCCCGGTCTTACCAGAAGGGCTTGGTATTTTCTGCAAACTGCTGTAAACGCTCTGCTGCTTCACTCGACAAACGCTGCTGTTCCGCACTTATCCAGCCCAGCACAAACCAGGCCTTGGCCTGTTGTTTGACATAAGGTCTGAATAATTCGTCTGCTACAAACAGATCGTTATAATGCCCGAGGCTTTCCTGCAAGGGTTTTAAGGCTTTTAGATAGGCTTTAACCTCTTTTTCAGGAAACAGGCTTTGTAAGAATTCTACGTTATAGCGTAGGCGTTTGACCCGTTTGCGTGTCCGATGCCGGGATTCAATATCCAGTTCTTGATAGTTCTCGGCATCCTGACAGATTTGCTGATGCAGCTTGCTCAGGCCTTTACATAAAATCTTATGAGAAGATTTGGCTTTGTTATCCGTTTTTTCTTGGCTAAAGCTGAACAGTTGCAGCATTAGTTCTACGGTAGCAGGACTTCTGAACAGCGCACTGATATCTGGCTGTTTTTGTCGGTGTGGTGGTAATTTCAGTAAGGGGGAACCTGCTTTTTCTAGTTGTGGAATCAGGCTTTCTGCCAAGGCATCACGATCTCGGGTAGAACCCAGTTGCTGAAAAATATCCCGCAGCTGTTCTGGCCATTCTGGCTGTACATGTTCGGTCACGGACTGGAAAATTTTAAAGGCACTGCGCAAACGCCGAATCGCGACACGTGCCTGATGCACATGATCACTATTATAATTCTCGGCAGCAATTGCAGTAGCATTGGGGAAAAGATGAGTCAGGCAATTGGCAACAATCTTTTGCAAAATCGTACTGATCTGATCTTTCTGTTCAAGCACTAAGGGAAGCTGATGCTGAACCGGCAGATTCTCTTCGCCATGTAATAAGGCATAACCGCGTTCCGATTTGCTCCGTGTATCCAGCCACAAAGCATAACACTGAACCCAGGGCTGAATGAAATCAATCAATTCACTCAGCTGGCCGGATTTAAGCTCAAATTCGACTTCATAAATATCGATGGCTTGATCATTGTGTCGAATTTCTCCGACATCAAAGGCAATTTCAATCTGACTGTCCAGATGACTTTCTGTCAGGACATAGCGTACGACATCAGTTTCAAATTGTAAAATGAGTGGTGTCTCTAAATCACCGAGCGCCTGTTTTAGGATTTTTTTCGCCGGTTTATGTTTGCGATATAACTGAAAATCACAATGTTCCGGAGGACTTTTTAATTCATGCTCAAGTTCAAAACGTTCAAATTGTTGTTCAGTCGCTGCTTTCAGGGTTTGAATCCATTGCTGGTCTTCCAGACGTTGCCGCAGGGCAATCTGATGTTGTTGTAATTGTTGCGCTTCAGTATCAAAGTAGCGTGCACACAGACGATGCCGAGTCGGCTGAAGTTTCTGAATGTCCTGTTCAAATTGTACACGAGACTGTGGCGGAATCTGGAATTTGAGTTCTATTTCTGCCATCGGGTCATTCCTCCGCGATGTGGGTTTTATAGATTAATATAGCCCAAAGATCGGCAGGGGTGTGATGTGCTTCTGCAACAAAAAAGCACGCCAGAGAAGGCGTGCTTTGAGTTTTTCTTGTGATATTTATTTCAATATGTTTATTTCAGGAATTTACGACTGACCAAGAACTGTTCGGTCGCTTCAAGCAGTTTCTGCGCATAGACTTCCTGCTTGGCGGTCAGCCAGCCCAGCACAAACCAGTCACTTGCTTCCAGCTCGGTCTGCTGAATATAAACTGCAGAAGAGGCCAAAGTTTGATATTCACTGGCTGCCAGTTGAGCATCGTTCAGCGCTTTGCTGTATTTCTGCAAATTTTTGACATCATAGATCGTGGTTAAAATCGGAAAGCTGAATTTGAGCTCCTGAATCCGGCCCGACAATTGATCCAGACTTTCAAAATCAGTGATATCGGTCTGGTTCATTTGTTCCTGCAAAGCTTTATATTGCTGTTGCAAGGCAGTTTGAGCAGCAGTTTTCAAGTCCAGCGAGGCATGCTCATTTTCATTTAAACTGAACATCAGTAATTCCAGATAATGATGCACATTCTGGGTAGATTTGACCAGATTACCGAGTTTCTCCTGCGCATACAGAATATCTTTGCTCAGGTTTTCTGCCGTGGTGGGATTTTGCAGGAAGCCGGCCAAGCTGTTTTGCATATGCTGTAAATGTTGCAAATGTTCAAATTGCTGCTTAAAGGCCGCCAGTTGATGTGCCCATTTGTCCGAAAGCTGTGGATGCCAGTCTTTGAAGAGCAGCAAGGTCAGATATAAGTGATCCAGTGCCAGTCGTGCCTGATCAATATGTTCCTGCTCTGCAACCTGAGCTGCAATCGCCGCGATATTCGGCAATAAATGCTGCATCTGCTGTGCAATCAGACTGTACATGGTTTTACTGGCGCTGTCTTTTTTGCTGATCTGAAATTCTTTGCTAAGGGTCGCAGGACTGACGCGCTGTGAAGTGGCCAATAGATTGCCTATTTCAGCCTTGCTGCGTACATCGAGCCAGAGCTGGTATTTCTTGACCCATTCAAAACTAAACGCCAGTAGATGTTGAATTGAACCATTTTTTAGTTCGAACTCGACTTCATGTACTTCTTGCTCGGCCTCCTGTGTGCGGATCTGTCCAATATCCAGGCTGACTTCGATCTGGGTATCTTCATAGTCAATCACCCTTAACGTACGGGAAATATCGGTTTCAAACTGGAGTTGGAGCTGGTCGAACTGATTGCCGAGCGCATTGCTGAGAATTGCCCCGGCTTCTGGAAATTCCTTATAAATATCTAAATCCAGTTCAGGAGATGCGGTTAATTCCCCTAGATCATGATTATGTTCAAAGCGTTCGATATGACTTTTTCCGGCCGCTTTTAGGGTTTGAACCCAACGTGTACCTTCCAGACGCTGACGCAGTGCTACCCCATGCCGGGCCAGTTGACGGTCGACCGTATCATAATATTTGGCTTGAAGCTGGATCTGTTGAGACTTTTTCGGATCAAGTGCCTTGAGCAGCGCAGTGCGTCTTGCCGCAGGAATCTGGAACTTGAGTTCAACTTCAACCATGATGATCATCCTATCTGTTCAGTGCAATTAAGTACTGAATCTTCACTTGAATAAGGTTTTAAAATGAGGCGGACAGCAGCCGCAATTATATTTTTAGATTTGTGCGCAGCAGATTGTAACCAAAATCAAAATGCATGTAAGACTTGACTGAGCATAAAAAGCTTAAACAGAAGTTTGAAACTTAGATTTCATCGGTTCATTTTAGGCTAAAACGATCGGATTCAGGCCTTCACGGGGATGTGCAAGATGCATTGAAGCGCGCATCAAAAGGCTGTTATTTGGCTAAAATATACGCTAAGGTAAAACAAAAAACGTCAGGATGATGATAGATGAATGTACAAGTACAACCAGAAAGTAAGAATGAGGTGATGGTTCAGCCCCAGATGCCGATTAAGAACTATCATGAATTTTATCGCTTCTATTTGACTGAGCATCGGCATATTATTAGCCGCCGTCTGCACGTGGCCGGCAGTAGCATCGGTTTATACTGTTTTGCCAAAGCCATTCGTCAAGGCAAGCCGCGATATTTTGCATATGGTTTACTCTCGGGCTATGCCTGTGCCTGGGTCGGTCATTTTATCTTTGAGCGCAATAAACCAGCCAGCTTCAAACAGCCTGTATATAGCTTTATCTCGGACTGGCGCATGTTTGCCGATGTCCTGCGTGGTAATATCAGTCTGATCGACCTTAAATACGATAAAATTTCCCGTTAAGCCAGAATGACTTTTATCGGAATGTGCCCACTTAAAGCATGAAATTTCGATAAAAGCCTTGCAAGTCTAGAATTATTATTCTAATAATTATGGTATTGCAGATTAGGTTTTTTGATCAACCATTATATTTTAATTAATACATCAGTTTTCCAAGCCTGGAGCGACCTTCTCCGGGCTTTTTTTATGCCTGTTTGCTACCAATAAATGTTCAAGATTTTGCTCATGCTATTGTGTAAATATTCATAGAAGAATTCATGTGGATTTGTGCTGAAAGTAAAAGATCCTTTCTGGCTTTGAAACGTTTTCCCACAAACGAATGACTCAAAACCAGAAAGGATCGGGTATTACAAACACAGGTATTTATTTTTCTGTTTATTTTCTGTGTCTAAGGCTATTTAAGACGCTTCGCGCCGATTGGGCTATCCCTGAAAATGGGTATTTTTAATATTAATTAATTTGAGTACGCTTGAGCCAGGCGAAAAAAAGACAAAAAAATCGCTCTTAGAATTTTGCAACTTCTCCACCAAGTTATCTGCAAAATCCTAAAAGCGTTTGTCGGAGGGCGTAAGCATTAACACGTTATAATTATTGTTATAAGGCCATTAAAACGCAGATTTGAAAGTCCGTATATCCCTGAAAATGGTGATATTTGAGATTTAATTGACAAATTGCGCTAAAAAACTGCAAATCTGTTGCTGCCCAGTCTTAGAAACAGCAAGATGGCGGCAATTAAACCGAGTTATGCCTATAATAGAGCCATCCTAGCAAGTGGCGAGCAAGATGCGCGGTTTATATTTAATTACCAATGATGATCCATTAGAGCTTTTATTGGCGAAGTTGGAAGGTGCAATGGCCAATGGTGGTGTTGCGGTCTTGCAATATCGCCGTAAAAAAGTGGCGAAAGAAGATCAAATTTACGAAATCGAGTACATGAAAGCCATGTGTGCTGAATATGGCGTACCTTTCGTGATTAACGATGATCTGGAAATGGCGGTTAAATACGGCGTGGGTGTGCATTTAGGCCAGGATGATGGTTCGATTGTCGACGCTGTTGCGCGTTTGCCTAAAGGCGTGTTGATTGGCCGTAGCTGTAATAACTCACTTGAGCTGGCTAAACAGGCCATTGCCGATGGTGCGAATTATGTGGCATTTGGAGCAATTTATGCGACTGATAGTAAACCTGAAGCGGGTAATATTGGTCTTGAAACCTTAAAACTGGCCAAAGAAAAATTGAACGTGCCTCTCTGTGCCATTGGTGGTTTAACGGTTGAAAATTCAAAGGATGTCATTGAGTCAGGTGCGGATTATTGCGCGGTGATTAGTGATATATTGGGACTTCCTATGAATGCCATTCCTGAACGTTTAGATGAATGGTCTGCGCTTTTTCAAGCTATAGCATAAAATTTTTTGATTGATTTAATTTTGAGTCGAGTGCCTTCATGAGCTTATCTCCAAAGCAAGAACAATTGTTCAAACAAGCCAATAAACATATCCCGGGTGGCGTCAATTCACCTGTACGCGCATTTAATAGTGTCGGTGGGACGCCGGTCTTTATCGAAAAAGCCCAAGGTGCGTATCTGTATGATGTCGATGGCAAACGTTATGTGGACTATGTAGGTTCATGGGGGCCGATGATTTTGGGTCATGCGCATCCAGCGATTATTAAAGCGGTTCAGGATGCCGCAGTAGACGGTTTGAGCTTTGGTGCGCCCACAGTTCATGAAACCACACTGGCAGACATTATCTGCGAGATCATGCCATCGATTGAGCTGGTTCGTATGACCAACTCGGGTACAGAAGCGACCATGACCGCGATTCGTTTAGCGCGTGGTTATACTGGCCGTGACAAGATTGTAAAATTTGAAGGCTGTTATCACGGTCATTCGGATTCATTATTGGTAAAAGCCGGTTCAGGTTTATTGACCAGTGGTGAAGGGGAAGCGACGTCTGCAGGCGTGCCAGCGGATTTTGCAAAACATACGCTGACACTTCCATATAACGACATCGCGACTTTAAAAGAATGCTTTGCCAAATTTGGTTCGGAAATTGCCGGCGTGATTGTTGAGCCAGTCGCAGGCAACATGAACTTGGTGAAACCAATTGACGGTTTCCTGCAAGCGATTCGTGATGTCTGTGATGAACATGGTTCAGTGTTTATCATTGATGAAGTAATGACCGGTTTCCGTGTCGGTTTGGGTGGTGCGCAAGCACATTATGGCGTTACTCCGGATTTAACCACTTTAGGTAAAATCATTGGTGCAGGTCTGCCAGTGGGCGCTTTTGGTGGTAAGCGTGAAGTGATGGAATGTATTGCACCATTGGGTAAGGTATACCAAGCAGGTACATTGTCGGGTAATCCACTGGCAATGCGTGCCGGTATCGAGATGTTCAAGCATTTACGTACCGAAGGTTTTTATGAAAAATTAACCGCACAACTCGAAAAATTGCTCGCCGGTTTACAAACTGCTGCTGATGAAGCAGGCATTCCATTCAAGACCCAACAAGTGGGCGGTATGTTTGGTCTTTACTTTACCGATCAGGAAGATATTACTAGCTTCGACTCTATGCTGAAATGCGATGTCGATGCGTTCCGTAAATTCTTCCATGGCATGTTAAATCGTGGCGTAAACCTTGCACCATCTGCTTTTGAAGCAGGATTTATTTCTGCTGCGCATAGTGATGAAGATATTGCTTACACGATTCAAGCGGCTAAAGAAACTTTTGCTGAGATGAAAGCGTAATACCTCTCCCAAACCCTCTCCTTAAAGGAGAGGGCTTTCATCTATCGAATAGAAATGAAAATTTAAAGACTTCCTCCAGTATTCTTGCGCTATATATGGCTCAGGCTTAGGGGGAATTACATTTAAAATTAGAGATCATTTTCATGCAAACCAAACATTATTTGACTTTAAGCGATGCGGAATTTTTATTAGATCAAGCCCATCAATATGCCATTCAGAACAGTTTTAATGTCAGTATTGCAGTCGTAGATGAAACGGGTAATTTGCTTGCGATGAAACGTATGGATGGTGCAGCACCGATGACTGCAAATCTGGCCATCGAAAAAGCCAGATGTTCTGCAATGGGTCGCCATCCATCCAAGCTGTTTGAGGATATTATCAAAGGCGGACAGATGGGTTTTCTGACCATGGAAAGTTTCTCAGGAATGCTGGAAGGTGGTGAACCGATTATGTATCAAGGGCAGTTGGTAGGTGCAATGGGCGTGTCAGGTGTAAAGTCGTTTGAAGATGCGGAGATTGCACAGGTAGCGATTGAGAAGTTTTTGGCGCAGCAAAGCTAATCTAAAATAGAAATTGATCAGCTCAATTTAATAAAATCATCCAAAGATGTTCCAAAATGAAGCGTGGAATGTGAAATGTCAGCTAAAAAGCCCAATCGCTAATGATTGGGCTTTTTACACCAATATAAGAGTTTGTTTTAAAATGAAATTTACAGAGGATTTCATATAACATGTATTATATTAATTTTAGGAAAACTTAATTTTCAAATGCGACAGAAGCAGTCATCGCTCGTAGACACTCGCTCAATTCTTATCTATAACTATAAAAAAATGATTTTGAAGGAATTTTTATGAACGTAGCTTTAGTAAATTTACAAATGGTATGTGTTCATGTTGTGAACAGCTACTCTAAATCTGAGACAGGTTTCGGCTCTTACAAAATTCCAGATATTAGGTGCTCAAAACCCTTAATTTATAATGTTAAAAAAAACGATCAATTGGTTTTTTTACAGAGAATGTTAGATTTAAAAATTGATAATAAAGAGATCAATTTATCGCTTCCTAATGAGATCGGACTATCATTGAATATATTTACTAAAGCTAGAGATGAAGCTGAAAATCTACTAGAAAAACTTAAAAAAGATATGGAAAAGAATAAAGATTTTTATAGTGAAAATGTCTCGTTATTTTATGACTATATTGAACAATACAAATAGCATCTGTTTTTTCTTATAAAGCAGTTGAAGCATTTTGCAACGCCACAATCCCTAATGACTTCGTTTATAAAAAAACAAACTCAAAAGGTATTCAAGAAGTCTATGAAATTTCTCAAATTGAAAAATGGATACCAACTTCAGAAAAACTCACTGAAATTATTCCAAATATTTTGAACTGTGAATCACCTAAGCAAATCAAGTATTGGTCAATGTTTAAAGAATTAGAAACCCTTAGAAATGAAATTATTCATTCAAAAAAGAAAAATAGCATTGAAAATACAAAAAAAATGTTATCAAATAACGTATTAGATATTCTTAATTCAAGCATTTATATTCTTAACCACTTTATTCAAAACGATATATCGAATGAGGTTTTTCCATTAGGTTTTTTAGATAAGAAGTGGCGAATTTATGAAATTGATGACCCGAAGAAAATTTTTGAGTGGACTCATTGGGCAGAGTGATTTTTAGTGCCTCAGATACTCCTCTTTTGCTTATTTTAGTTTTAGCATTTAGTCCTTATTTGGCTAAATCACCCTATTTTTAGGATAGTCGCGTTAATCAACTCTAGGCATATTTAATATAATGGCGATTATACGAAATTAGAACAATAATCATCTGTGAAATCAAAGTGTTTTTCAAATAATGCTAAACTAAAATAGCATGAATCATCATGCTATTTTGTATTTATAAGAGCCTCCCATGCTGTACTCTATGCCCAAAAAAATCCAACTTGCTCCATCCCAAGCTAAATGGCAGCTGTCCTCAACACAATCTGTTTTGGTTTTAGTTGGATTGCAAAACTTGCGTATGCAACAGGGCATACAAGAGAGTGGACTCATGGTGAATTTGATTCAACTAACCAATAAAGCCAAAGCGCTGGATATTCCGATTGTTGATTTGTACGGTGATGATTTGATGCAAGGCATGCAGCAATTGGGAGAATATGCCTCAACGCATCCGCAGCTGATTTTTGCCGGGCAGGTTACACCGATGCTGAAACAGATTTTGCCGCATCTGATGAGTGTGACGGATCAAATCGGTGTGGTCGATGATGCGATTTTATTGGCAAATCAAGATCAGCATATTCAGTGGATTGAAAATATTTCGGCACAGGGGATACATCACTTAAATACCTATAGCCTGACTCGCTTATGGGATTTAAGTGCGCCGTCAGAATATGTATTGTCAACCAAAGGCATTATGTTGGCTGTCGCGGAACAGCTGGATATAGATGCCTTAGAAATTGATCCCTATGTCGATTTAAAAAATTATGGTCTGGATTCGGTAGCGATGGTGAGTCTGGTCGGTATATGGCGTGCGCATGGTGCCAATATCCGTTATGAAGATGTGCTAAAACATCCGTCTTTGCATGAATTGGCAGGCTTCATTTTACAATCCTCAGGTTGATGCGCTGCGATTGAGCAATTTTATGCGCTAAATCGGAAATTTCATCGTCATTTACATAAATGCGCATTGTAATTATTGGCTAAGCTTTCTATCATTGCCGCCTTGTTTTTCACGATCAGCCTGGGATTGAACTTTGAGTAATTTTCTAACCGAACATCTGATACATCGTGATGACGATTTCATGGTCATCCACAAACCTGCAGGTTTACTCACAGTTCCCGGTAAAACAGAAGACTTACAAGATTGCCTGATCAACCGTCTGGTCAAATTAGAACCCAAAACTTTACTGATTCATCGACTGGATCGCGATACATCCGGTATTTTGGCCTTTGGTCTGAGCAAATGGGGACAAAAAACCATTTCCCGCCAGTTTCAGGAACGCCAGACTGATAAAACCTATCAGGCTGTGGTTGCAGGTACACTCGAAGGTGAAGGCACTATTGAAGTGCCAGTGGTGTATGATCCAAGCCGTCCGCCTTTACATATCGCAGATCCCACACATCATAAGCCGGCCATCACGCATTGGCAGGCGATTGAACATTTTAATATTCAGGGACAGCCTGTGACCCGGGTGAAACTGATCCCAATTACCGGCCGTTCACATCAGCTACGGGTGCATATGCAATATCTCGGACATCCGATTATTGGCGATACCTTATATGCGACACCCGAACAGCAACAGCTCAGCTCGCGTTTATGTTTACACGCGGAACGTTTGAGTTTTTATCATCCTCAAACAGAGCAGTTGGTCGAATTTTATTGTCCGGCGCCGTTCTAGGAAATACTTCTTTAATCGGCGTGAATTATGCTCACTTTTTAGTGGGCTTTATGTCAAAATACATTGCTTGAAGGTGTGAAATTTTGCTCCAATGACGTTTCGTGATTGAGCCTAATATTCATAATCTTGTACTTAAGATAAAGGTGGAAAAATTGCAGCAATTTGCTATTGGTCAACGTTGGTTATCAGATACTGAAACAGAACTCGGTTTAGGCGTTCTTATTGATGTTGATGAGCGGTCGGTCAGCATTTTATTCCCGAAAAGCGATGAAACCCGCGTCTATGCACGCAGCAATGCACCCTTATCTCGTATCGTATTTAATGTGAAAGATGAATTACAGGATCAGGAAGGGACCAAGTGGATTGTAGAATCCGTTGAAGACCGCAATGGCGTGGTACGTTATCACGTCGTTCGTACCTTGGAAGATGGAACTGAAGAACGTAAATCGCTGAATGAAACCCGTATTGGTGCAACCATCCAATTGTCTAAGCCTTTAGACCGTTTATTGGCCAGTCAGGTTGATTATAAAGAATGGTATGACCTGCGTATTGAAGCGTTGCTGATGCAGGCCAATATGCAAAGCAGTCCACTGCGTGGTCTGGTGGGTTCACGTGTCGGCCTGATTCCGCATCAGCTGTATATTGCACATGAAGTCGGTCAGCGTTTTGCACCGCGTGTATTACTGGCCGATGAAGTGGGTCTGGGTAAAACCATCGAAGCGGGTCTGATCATCCATCAACAACTCAAAACCGGCCGTTCTGAACGCATCCTGATTTTAGTACCGGATTCACTGCAATATCAGTGGATGATCGAGATGCGTCGTCGTTTTAATCTTGAGTTTTCGCTGTTTGACTTGACCCGTACTGCATCGATCAAAGAACATGATCCTGAACAAAACCCGTTCTTGACCGAACAAAAAATTATTGCCTCTGTCGATTTGATGGTCGACCATGAAGATTTGCGTGAACAGGCACTAGAAGCCGGTTTCGACTTGCTGGTGGTCGATGAAGCACATCATTTGATGTGGAGTGAAGAAGATGGCGGTAATGACCGTTATGATCTGGTCGAAGAACTGGCTGAACATACGCCGGGCGTGTTGTTATTGACGGCGACACCTGAACAGCTCGGTGTGGAAAGTCACTTTGCACGCCTACGTTTGCTTGATCCGCAACGTTTTAACTCGCTGGATCGTTTCCTCGATGAAGAAGCGCAATATCAGCATACGGCTAAAATTGCAGAAGTGCTGATGTCAGATCTGCCGCTAGAAGCTGAGCATTTCACTGCGATTGAAGCCTTGTTAGGACATCCAATTGAGGATCTTCCTGAACAGCGTTTCCGTGCGATTCACGAACTTTTAGACCGTCATGGTACAGGCCGTATTCTGTTCCGCAATACGCGTGAAGCAATTCAGGGCTTCCCGGGACGTGACTGTCAGCCCGCACCATTACCGGCACCAGAACACTGGTCTAAAGACGGTAAATTACGTGAGCAAATGTGGCCTGAAGAAGCCCAGCTAGATGGCTCGTGGATGGAAGCCGATCCACGCGTGATGTGGCTGATGGAGCGTTTGCGTACCGATTTAAAACACAAGAAAGTCTTACTGATTGCGCGTAGCGGGCCAGTGGTTGAAGCGCTGGAAAATGTACTGCGTTTGCATGCCGGTATTCGTACCGCAATGTTCCATGAAGGCATGAGCTTATTAGAACGTGACCAGGCTGCAGCATATTTTGCTGAAGATTCGTATGGCGCGCAAATTCTGCTTTGTTCGGAAATCGGTTCAGAAGGACGTAACTTCCAGTTTGCCTCTGACCTGATTCTGTTTGACCTACCTGCGAACCCGGACGTGTTGGAACAGCGTATTGGTCGTCTGGATCGTATCGGTCAGGAAAACCGCATTCAGATTCACGTGCCTTATCTGGTAGGAACTGCGCAAGAACGTATGTTCCGCTGGTATAACGAAGCTTTGAATATTTTCAGCAATATTTCTCCAACTGCACAGACCTTGCAAGAAAACTTTATTGTTCGCTTGAAAGACTGTCTATTGGCGGATAAAGGACAAGAGTTTGAAGACCTGCTAGAAGAAGTCAGCGTGCAACGTGAAGCGCTGGAAGCTGAATTGCAGGAAGGTCGTGACCGTCTGCTGGAATACAACTCTTGCCGTCCGGTGGTAGCACAGGAAATTGTCAACGCGCTTGAAGATTATGACGACAATACCACTTTGCCGATTTTCATGAAGCGCTTTATGGCGTCCACGAATATCGACTTTGATGAGCAAAGTAACGGTACAGTGATCATCAAGCCAACCGATCAAATGCAGGTTCAAGGTTTGACGCTGGATGAAGAGGGAATTACCGCTACTTTCTATCGTGATCAGGCACAAATTCGTGAAGATGCGCAATACCTGACACTTGAACATCCATTCACTGAAAGCGTGATGGAGATGATCAATACGCAAGGCTTTGGTAGCACCAACGTTGCGGTACTAAAATCTGCAGCATTGCCACAAGGTTCGGTATTGTTAGAAGTCTGGTTCAAGGTCGATGTGGTAGCACCGAAAGCATTGAACTTGCCGTCTAGTTTGCCGCAACAGTTGATTCGTGTCTTGCTGAGTGAAAAAGGTCAGGATTTATCACAGAAGATCGCACCAGAAATCCTGAAACCGTACCTGCATCATTTAGATGGCAATAGCTGTCGTCAGGTGGTGAAAGCACGTCGTGATGTGATCGAAGCACGTTATCAACAGGCGCTTGAACTGGCACGCAGTGAATTGCCGGGCTTCAAGCAGCAAGCCAAAGAAGTGTATGGCAATAAATGGCAATATGAAATTGATCGCCTGACCTATTTGAAGCAGTTCAACCCAAGTATCCGTGAAGATGAAATTGCGCGTTTACAGAAGTTGCAGAAAGAAGGTCTAAGCCTGCTGGATGGTCTATCGGTAACACCGGAAGCCATTCAGGTGATGGTCGTCGTCAAGCCTTAAGCTTTAAATCATTAAAAAATGCAGCTTTCGGGCTGCTTTTTTTATGGGAAAAATCCGGGTTTATTATTTTCTTGTCGGAGAATGCTGGTCTGTCATTTTTCTCCTGTTTAAAATCAGTCTACTGAATAATAAGAATGACAAAGCATGTCAAAAGCACTGATTACCCTTGGCACAAAGACCAGTCATGGCGGCATGGTGACTGAATGTGAACTCTCTTTTTTGATCAATGGTATTGCCGTGCATTTAAATGGGATGAAGCATTATTGTCCCAAATGTCAGACTCTGGTCACCGCAATTTCCAGCAATTTGTCTATTACTGTCAAAGGACGGGCAGTGGTCATCGCGGGGGATAAGGCCAGTTGCGGCGCGACTTTTCTACCGATGCAACATTTGACTGTATCGCAGAAATAGACTTTAAATTCTGAAGAAGTGCAGAGAAATGACTTTGAGGTCATGTTTTGAGCATTTTTGCACTGCCGAATCAAGGAATAGATCAGTAAGCTCATTCGATGATTTCAGGATGAATACGCGCTGCGTTTAAAAAATAATGAAACAAGCCCTACATTTTACTCATGCTAATGGTATCCCTGCGGCAACTTATCAAAAGTTTTTGCATTGTTTTCAGCAAGACTATGAAGTCAAAGCGATTCCCTTTATCGGCATGAATCCGCAATATCCAATTACGCGAGACTGGCGTTATCTGGTCGATGAAGTCATTGCAGATATTGAGCAGCAATTCCCTCATCAACAGGTGATTGGTTTAGGGCATTCCTTCGGCGGTCTGGTGACCCTGATGGCGGCGTATCGCCGTCCCGAACTGTTTTCTAAACTGGTCATTATGGATCCACCGTTTGTGATTGGAAAAAACAGCGCCATGTTCGAACTGATGAAAAAGCTGAATCTAAAAAGTGTCGATCGTTATACACCCGCAGGAATTACGCTAAAACGCAAAGATCATTGGTCATCGAAACAGGTCGCGATTGAAGCTTTGCGATCTAACCGTCTATTTAAAAATTTCGATGAGCAATGTTTTGCTGATTATATCGAGAGCGGCATTCAGCCAGAACCTGAACGTGGTGGGGTGACGTTAACTATTCCAAAACAGATAGAAGCGGAAATCTTCCGGACTGTGCCAGCCTGGTGGTGGAGAACGCCACGCCGACCGCCTGAAGTGCCGATGCATCTGATGACTGCAGAGCAAAGCCAGTTTTATCAGCAGGGGTTGCCACAAGGGATGCACAAGATTTATCGGATTAATTATTCTGTGGTCGAGGGCGGGCATATGTTCCCGCTTGAGTATCCGGAAGCCACTGCAAAGGCAGTCAAAGCTCAACTCGCACTTTTGTAATCATCATAAAAAAGAGACGCTGATTACGTCTCTTTTTATACTAGTTCATGCAAATCGGAAAATTAACGTAGCTGAGAATCTTCCAGATGACGTGCACCTTCCAGAATCATCCGGATCATGATCATGGTCTGTTCGGCAATTTCTTTGCGGTCTTCGGCAGGCATATCAATCACATTGGCGCCCATGTTGAAGACCAGTTGGGTAATGGCTTTGGCGGCAATATCCGGATGAAATAACTTCTTATTGTTTAGGCGTTCCAGACGAATCAAATCTTCCTGAAGTTCCTGCTGAAAATAATTTAACTGGCGTTCTACCGCCTGTTTATAAGACTTGGAGCCAGTATAGCCTTCACGTAATAACAGGCTCAGATTGCCTTCATCGGCATCCAGCTGGGCAATAAAAACTTCCACAGAACTGCGGATGATGCTGTTCTGGCGAGAAGCTTGCAGACGTGCTTCATGCAAAATCTGACGCAATACAATTCCGGCACGATCAATCAGCTCAATGGCCAGTTCATCAATATCTTTAAAATGACGATAGAAGCTGTTCGGTGCAATACCAGCTTCACGCGCGACTTCACGTAGACTTAAAGAGGAAATACTTTTTTGTGGCCCAATCAGATTCAACGCAGCCTGAAACAGTTCTTCCTTGGTAATGGTGGCCTTGCGACCGACACTCCGTACGATAATCGGCTCATCAATGCTTTTCGATTGTAATAAAGATGCGTCACTGCTTATTTTCATTGAAGGCTCGTTCATCGATAGGTTCATGCATGAATCATTTTATTATAACCGAGCCAGTCAAGCTTGTGAAATGATTAGAAACAATACGGTTGTATATACAAATATATATACATGTGTATAATAATTAAAAACCCAAGGTGATGTCGCAAACGATGCATGTACTCCAAAAACTTAAAACGCCGTTGAATGCACTGTCTGACAGTGTAATCGATCAGCATGCGATTAATTTCTGGATTCAGAAACTCAATCCTGTATGGTCGTTGAATCAGCCATTAGGCAAGATCGTGCACAAAGAAAATGCAGCACAGGATATGCTGAGTCTGAAAATTCAGGTGAATCGCTTATTTAAGTTTGGTGAAGCAGGGCAGCATCATCCGGTCTATGTGGTAGTGAATGGCATTCGTTATGAACGTAGCTATAGCTTGACCCGTGTCGATTCTCAGCATGTATTGCTAAGCGTGAAAAAAGTCAATGCCGGTAAAGTCAGCACCTGGTTTGCAGAGCAGGCACAAGTGGGTGATGTGATCGAATTTGGTCAGCCTTATGGTGATATGACCTTGCCTGCGCAGAGAAGTCCATTGATCTTGCTTGCGGCAGGAAGTGGTATTACTCCAATGCTCAGTATGCTGGAAAGCATGAGCAAAAAAGGTGAACTATCTGCACCGATCACGCTCTGGTACTGGGTTAAAAAAGATCAGGATGCCGCATTTAAAGCACGGTTTGAAGAACTTGCTCAAAAACATGCAAATTTCTCATTTCATGTGTATGCCACTCAAGAACAGCCAGCTGCTGCACGTCTTGATGAAACCTATCTGACCGATCTGCAAAATCTGGAAAATAGCATCGTATATTGCTGTGGCCCTTCAGGTTTTGTATCTAAAGCAGAACAGCTTTTTGCTCAGGCAAAACAGTTTAAAGGTGAAGCATTTAGCATGAGCTTGGCGGATCAATCGGATACCGGCTTTATTAATGTCACCCTGACCCAGTCGAAAAAAATTGTCAGCATTCCAAAAGGCCAATCCATTCTAGTGAGCCTGGAACAGCAAAATATTAAACCGACCCATGGTTGCCGTATGGGCATTTGTAATAAATGTGCCTGCAATAAAGTAGAAGGTTCGACCAAGAATTTGGTCAACGGTGCACAAAATACCGAACCCGGCAACCTGCTCAAAATTTGTATTAACTCAGCGCAGACTGACCTTGTCATCGACTTATAAGCGAGTTTTATCCTATGAATATGCCAGTAAAATTACAGTATTTTAAAAATCCTAAAAACCGTGAATTAACCCAGTTTGAACTTGATGAACTTGCACGTGAGCTCGATGCGATTAAGCAAGAAGTGCTAGATGATCTGGGTGAAAAAGACGCCAAATATATCCGTCGTGTCTATTCAACCATTCGCTATTCATCGATTGCCGGTCGTGCTTTGCTGTTTGCAGGCTGGTTCCCGCCAGCGTGGTTGTTGGGGACAGGCCTGTTGGGCTTTGCCAAAATCATGGAAAATATGGAACTGGGTCATAACGTCATGCACGGTCAATATGACTGGATGAATGATCCTAAATTGAATGGTCAGACCTATGAATGGGATATCGTAGGGACTTCAGACAACTGGCGTCAAACACATAACTTTAAGCATCATACCTATACCAATATCAAGGGTATGGATGATGATATCGGTTATGGTTTATTACGCCTCTTCCCGGAACAGCGCTGGAAACCGGGTTATTTATTACAACCGATTTATGCGGTGCCATTCTGTTTGCTGTTCCAGTGGGGCGTGGCCATTCAGAACCTTGAATTGGGTAAATATTTCAAAGGTCGCAAAAGCAAAGAGCAGACCAAAGAAGAATGGCGCCCAATGCAGAACAAAATCGGTAAACAATTGTTTAAAGATTATGTGTTCTTTCCATTGATTGCAGGTCCTGCTGCTTTGCCAGTTTTGACGGGTAATATGGTGGCCAATGGTCTGCGTAATATCTGGACGTTCAGTATTATTTTCTGTGGCCACTTTACCAAAGATGTAGAGGTGTTCCCGAAATCGGTACTGCAAAATGAGAGCCGTGGTCACTGGTATATGCGCCAGATTCGTGGTTCATCTAACCTGACCGGTTCTGAAGCATTCCATATCTTGACGGGTCATTTAAGTCACCAGATTGAACATCATCTGTATCCTGATGTGCCTGCCCGTCGTTACCGCCAAATGGCGCCAAAAGTTCAGGCGGTGTGTGAAAAATATGGTTTGAACTACAACAATGCCAGTCTGGTAAAACAGTATGGCAGCGTAATCAAACGTATTGTGAAATATGCATTTCCGTTTAAGAAATAATATTTCTTAAAGCTAAAAACCACCTTATTTGAGGTGGTTTTTTTATGGATGAAGCTTATATTTAAACAAAAAAGTCTGGATGATTCAGTCATCAGATCTGCCTTAAAAGTATCATTGAGCGACAACTCATCTGTCATTTAAGTGCTTGTTAAAGATTATTATGGCGTATCAATAAAGCGGAAATTTTAAAGCCCTAATATGTCATTGAATCGGATGGTAGATTAATTTTTGGCAATTGCTGATCTTGTCCTTCCAGATAGCGTTGATGTGCCAAACTCAGCATTTCCTGATCTTCTTCGCTATTCCCATAAGCATAAATTTCAGCATAATTATCCAGATTATATTTTTCTAGAATTCTAATTTTCTTTTGTGTGTTACTACAGTCAGGAGTTTGATAAAACCCTGTCAATTTCCCAGCTTTGATTTCAACTTCGCTACAGATTAAATCGATATTTAAATAACTGCACACCGGTTTAAGATACAAATCCAATGAGGCTGATACCAGCACGACTTCATGTCCTAATTGTTGATGCTGTTTAAGTTGTTCTAATAATTTCGGATTCAACTTGAATATTAGTTGTTGTGCATAATCCTGAGCTAATTGCAGAATTTCCTCTGCATCACTGTTTTTAAACATGCTGGCATACAATTTGGGTCGCATGCGGTGTGCCGGATAGAAATTTAAATAATAGGCCTGTATCCATGGCAAAATTTGCATGCCGCGTTTCACAATATGCCGTTTTCTTAAGGCATGGAAAATGAACCCGGTAAAGCTATCATGTAGATACAGGGTTCCATCAAAATCAAATAAGGCTAGAGTTTTAGATTTTTGATTTTGCGCATGCATGTTTGATATCGACCATCGACGCGGGTAGCAAACCAGTTAGTATTATAATCACGACTTAATTTTGGTCCGGAAATGACCACTTCAGGCATAATGGCATAGATAGGATCTTTACCCGTTTTTTCCTGATAAAGCTTGCTGACACCACGATAAGTCATCGTATCTTCAAAGTCTTTATCTTTTTCTTTCTTTAAATCAGCTCGGATTTGACGTTCAGTGATAATAAAATTATTTTTGGCAAAAACACTGATTAACTCACGCTCAGATTGACTCTTCTGCGAACGGATCGCGCCATCTTTAGTATAGAGCAATAAGTCGCCATCCAGATCAAGTTCGGCTTCAGTTAAATCATTTAACATGCTCTGAAAAGCGGCATTTCGACTGGAATACATGCCCGAGTTATAGTCCGCAAAACGATAAATTGGCTTGTCATAATCCGCCGGATACATCATCAGGCGATGAATCCCATAATACAGACCGCCATATTGACTGTAGAGATCGGTACGTAACTCTGCGATATTGCCGCCTTGGCGTTTATGTTCTTTCGCATAGCTGATATGTACCTGCATTGAACCCAAGGTGGTAATTGGATTCATTTTCTCGCCAATATTCTGGCCGACCAGTTTGGCAGCACCAGTCAGGGCGCTAACATGATAATGCTTTGACATATAGTCAAATATTTCACGATATAATTCGTCGAGTTCACGTTCGGTTTTGACCCGGCGCATCTGGCTTAAGTAGTTGTCTTCAGGACTCGGATGGTTCTTGAGAACTTCCTGGAAATATCCTGCAACTGTGCCACCAATTGCTTGACCAAGCTTATCTTTGAATTTTTCATCAAGGCGACCTTGGACTTCCTTAACCGCCTTTTCACCCAAACCCGGAACAGTAGGATCTGCAACAAAGTTAGATTCCTGATCAACCACTGCCACAATCGTACAAACATTTTCCTTGGTCTGAGGAATGCCGAGCTGTTCGGTAATGTCATAAATATCTTGTGCCCAAGACTCACGTTGGTTGACACGGTTTGGAATAGCTTTGCGAATATGTTCAACTTCAAGTGTCGGTTCATCATCTTTTGACCACCATGAACCATTGCCACAACCGGCAAGACCCAGAGAAAGTACAAGTACAGACAATGACTTAAAAGAAAAACAAGAAGCGAAAGTTTTATTCATGGTGTCGTAAATTAATTGAAAAGATGAGCGAATAAGGCAGATGCAGTATACTATGCCCATCAAAAAAGTGATGAATTTATATGTATATTGGTCCATATCAACTGTCAAACAATTTGATTGTCGCTCCCATGGCAGGTGTGACCGATCGTCCGTTTAGAACCTTGTGCAAATACTTTGGTGCAGGCCATGCGGTCAGTGAAATGATGACATCTGACAAAACTTTGCGCATGAGTAAAAAGAGCTTATATCGTGCCAATTTTGATGGAGAGCTGGCACCGATTTCAGCGCAGATTGCTGGTTCAGATCCCCATGATCTGGCTGAAGCGGCACGTTATCAGGTGGCCAATGGTGCGCAAATTGTTGATATTAATATGGGCTGCCCAGCCAAAAAGGTCTGTAACCGACTCGCCGGTTCTGCTTTATTGCAGGATGAAGATCTAGTTGCGCGTATTCTGGATGCAGTTGTGGCTGCAGTTGATGTGCCAGTGACCTTAAAAACCCGTCTGGGTTATTTGAACGGTCAGGAAAATATTATGCGTGTCGCTAAACGTGCTGAACAAGCCGGAATTGCAGCGCTAGCTTTACATGGCCGTACCCGTGAAGATATGTACCTGAATACCGCGCGTTATTCTTTAATCAAAGACGTAAAGGAAATGTTGAAGATTCCTGTGATTGCCAACGGTGATATCGACAGTCCGGAAAAAGCCAAATACGTGCTGGATTATACCGGTGCAGACGCAATTATGATTGGTCGTGCAGCACAAGGTCGCCCCTGGATTTTTCGTGAAATTGCCCATTATTTAAAAACTGGTCAACATCTTGACGCACCAAGTATTACAGAAGTTAAAGATGTACTGCTGGGACATTTGACAGAATTATACGAATTTTACGGCGAGTATTCCGGCTGCCGAATTTCCCGTAAACATATTGCCTGGTACACCAAAGGACTGCGTTCCAGTAATGAGTTTCGTCAAAGCATGTATCAGGTAGAAAATACCGCTGACCAGTATCATGTGGTAGAAGATTATTTTAATGCACTGCTAGAACATGGTTTAACCATGACTGATGTACAGGTCGAGCAGGTGAATTTACTGGAAACCAAGTAATGACGGGCAAAATTCAGCGAATCATGTAATATTTTTTGCATGAAATCCCTACCTTTTTTATCTTGAGCAGGCTGATTTTTGCATTTTGTTTACACTTCAGCCTGTCTAATACATAGCAGCACAGTTTGTTCACTTAAACTGGACAGGACTTGGACATTGCTTACTCAAGCTTCCTCTATGATGAACCTATCCAGATATAAAGATGAACCTATCCAGATATAAACCAGATGTGATCCATCTTGTTTATCGTCATCATTGAGGGAGATCTGTAATGACAAATACCAATCGTCCAGTCACAGAGTTTAGCCATAAAACGTCAACGGAATTGCCACAAGAACGCAGTGAAGGCCTGAATATCAATCCGACTGATACTAATGCACGTCCAGATTTGAATACACCCGTGAAAGATAATCCTCGTGTTCCAGACATGAATGAAGGTGAAGATAATCTGGCTGCGACCAGTGCCGGTACTTTGGGTGGAGCTGCGGTAGGCGCAGTTGCAGGTCTGGTCGGTGGCCCTCCAGGTGCAGTGGTGGGTGGTATTATCGGTGGTGTTGTTGGCGGTATTGCAGGTAATGACATTGCGACACCTGATCATGAGAAACAGGCAGATAATTACCAGCACCCAGAGAACTTTCCTGAGGCAGATAACTATCGACATCCAGATCATTTGAGAGCAGAAGATAATTACTGGAGAGATGAGTATCATAATCGCCCGTATTTCAATGAAACGCGTAGCACATATGGCGATCTAGATTATGATCGTGATTATCGCGGTGCTTACCGGGTCGGTTATGAAAATCGTCCGATGTATGAGCATGATACGGATTTTGACCGTGCCGAACCTGAACTGCGTACCAAGTGGGAACAGTTAAAAGGTGAGTCCCGCCTCAACTGGGAAGAAGCGAAATTTGCAGTTAAAGATGCCTGGCATCGTGTCACACGCTAATTCTAGATAAATTAAAAACCTCTCCATGTGGAGAGGTTTTTTTATGATTCAAGTATTAAAGATGCTTCATTTCCAGTATGAGCTGATTGATCAGATCAGACGCTTCCATTTCACGAATCTGTGCTACGTTCGAACCTGCCCAGAATGCGCCATACCCTTGATCCCCATGTTTGGCAGCAGCAGCATGTAATTGCTTGGCCAGATCATAAGTATATGGATAAGCGGGAACATCCAGCCGATCGGGTGTATCCACCTCAATATGCCAGTGGTTAATAATGCCACGTGCAGGACGACCGGAAATACTGGCACTCACCTGAGTGAGTGGCTTGGAAAATAAGGCTTTACGATAGGCATCATTGGCATTAGAAGATTTACACTGCACAAATGCAGTCCCAAGTTGCACGGCATCTGCACCGAAATCCATCATTTGACGCGCTTGCTCACCCGTCATAATCCCGCCTGCCGCTACAATCGGCAAGGAAGAATGCTGTTTGATCAGCTTCACCAGATTGGAGGTTTTGACTGAAGCATCAAACTTGGTGCTAAAAATCCCGCGATGGCCACCAGCCTCAATACCCTGCGCAATAATGATATCAATTCCGGCTGCTTCAATAGCTTTAGCTTCGGCAAAATTGGTGGCAGACACCATGGTCAGAATCCCGGCCTGTTTTAAGGCTTGAATCTGATGCGGATGCGGAATCCCAAAATGAAAGCTGACCGCCCGTGGTTTGGTTTCCAATACCAGATTCAGGAAGTCATCATTGTCTTTAAAACTCGGATAAATACACTCCAAATGATCCGGTGCCTGAGTGCCATATTCGGCAAATTTATCTTTAAACTGGGCAATCCATGCCTGCGCTACAGCCTCATCTACAGGTACACTCTCATGACAGAAAAAATTAACCTGAAAAGGGCAATCTGTCAGTTCCTGGGTCTTTAAAATCTGTTCTCGTGCAGCCTCGATACTGCTGGCCCCCAGACCCAGTGAACCCAAGCCGCCCTGATTGGACACTTCGGCAGCAAGCTCGGGCGTAGAGACACCTGCCATCGGTGCCAAGAAAATAGGATGTTTAATTCCGAGATTTTCTAATAAAGACATAGATTTGCTCCTTGTTATGCTTTTACTTTGCCTTTGAGCACAAAATTAAGCAAATCATATTGGTTATTTTATTTTGAAATACTGCAGCATGGGTTACGTATTATTTACATTTCTTGCGACACGCTACGTCGCCAAGAAGATATAACTCTTATTAGCCTAGAATTGAACACTTTATAATAGCTTTTTGGTCACATATTCTCTGAGCTCATGTCTGATCGTATCCGTGAAAAACTGCAAATTTTAGCCGATGCTGCCAAGTATGATGTGTCGTGCTCATCCAGCGGTAGCAACCGTAAAAATAAAGACAAGGGCGTGGGCAATACCGGGAATGGCATCTGCCATAGTTATACCGAAGATGGCCGCTGTGTGTCCTTATTGAAAATTCTGTTCTCTAATGTCTGTATTTTTGACTGTTCCTATTGTGTTTCGCGCCGTTCCAATGATGTCCAGCGTGCTGCATTTACTGTGCAGGAAGTCGTCGATCTGACCATGAATTTTTATCGGCGTAATTATATTGAAGGGCTGTTTCTCAGTTCGGGGATTTTTAAATCAGCCGATCACACCATGGAGCGGATGCTGCAGGTGGTCAAAAAACTTAGGCTCGAAGAAAACTTTAATGGCTATATCCATCTGAAAACTATTCCGGGTGCATCACAGGAGATCATTACCGAAGCTGGACTGTATGTCGATCGTATGAGTATTAATCTGGAAATGCCGACGGAGGCGGGACTGCAAAAATTTGCGCCTGAGAAAACCCATGCCGAAGTACAAAAAGACTTGGGCATTGTGCGTGACCGGTTGATCCAGCTCAAAGATGAACGCAAGCTGATTAAGTCCGTTCCAAAATTTGTACCTGCCGGACAAACTACACAAATGGTGGTGGGCGCGCATAGTGAAACCGATCAGGACATTATTTTAATGGCTGACCGGCATTACAAGGAATTTAAGCTGAAGCGGGTGTATTTCTCTGGCTATATCCCGATTAATCCCGAAGATAAAGCCTTACCTGCTATCGGCTCAGCACCGCCATTATTAAGAGAAAACCGTCTGTATCAATCTGACTGGCTGATGCGTTTTTATGGCTTTGCTGCTGATGAAATTGTCGATGATCAGCATCCGAATCTGGAGCTGGAGATTGATCCTAAACTCAGTTGGGCCTTGCGTCATTCTGAAGCCTTTCCAGTCGATATTAACCGTGCCGACTATAAAATGATTTTACGGGTACCCGGCATAGGCGTGCGTTCTGCCCAGAAAATTGTACAGGCCCGCCGTTTTGGACAGATTCATATTGACCAGCTAAAACGCATGGGCGTGGCTTATAACCGGGCGCAGCATTTTATCCGCTGTGCAGATACACCGAAATTTAAGAAAGATCAGCAGTCCCATCAGATTCGCCAGCAAATTTTGATGTCAGGACAATCCAAATATCAGCAGCAACTTTCACCTCAATTAGGATTGGGTTTCTAGTGGCAAGTTACTGTTTTGATGGCAGCATGACTGGTCTGCTCAGTTGTGTATTTCGTGCTTTCGAGTTTAAAGAATTTAACGTGATAGTGACGGCCAATCCTCAAGCACAAACAGGTTTATTTGATGAATTTATCCATGTGGCCTCTAATGATCAGCATGGGCAGCGGGTGTGGCAGGGATTAAAGCAGAAAGTATCTTCCAGCAGTTTGCGTGCTTTTTACTATACGTTTTTGTCAGAGCAGGAAGCAGCGTTCCAGACTCTTTTTGATTTTGCAGTCTATGTCTTTCAAAACCAGCGTCCAGTCGATAAAGATTATGGTCATACTGCGGTGATCGGCATGTCGCAATGGGCCAAGCAAGTGGGGCGGGAAAAGCATCGTATGGAGGCTTTTGTACGCTTTAAAAAAGCCAAAGATGGTTTGTTTCTGAGTCTGGTCAGACCGGATTTTAATGTCTTGCCGATTATTTCCCGACATTTTCAGGAGCGTTATCAGGATCAAAGCTGGCTGATTTATGACGAGCAGCGTAATTACGGTATTTATTATGATTTAAGGCAGATGCATCAGGTCGAGATGAACGCTGAAATAATCGATCCACAAATCCGGATTGGTCATAGTCAATCATTTAGTATTGAACTGGATGATCAAGAGCTGCTATATGATCAGCTCTGGAAAGACTATTTTAACAGTGTGAATATTCAGGCGCGCAAGAACATGAAATTGCATATTCAATATGTGCCAAAGCGCTACTGGCGTTATATGAATGAGAAATTACTTTAAACAGTACATCAAGCTGCTTTCAGGCATAATAAGCATTGGTATATTTAAATTGAGTGTATAAACATGAAGGTATGGCTAACGTCATTAGCGCTGCTCACTGGATTAACTGCATGTTCGGAACAACCACAAAAACCGGTCGTAGATCCAGCCAAATATCAGGTTCAGACCGCACAGGAACTGCAGCAACGTTTTGATGCACTCAATGTCCAGTTAGCCCAAGACTTTCAGAAATTTAAGAAAGTCGAAAGCATTGCTTTCGCACACCAGTTTCCTTTAGATGTCAATAATCTGCAAAGCTTGAACCAGCATCTCGTTAGCAGTACCGCATTAAAACCTAGTAAAATCGCCTATTGCGATATGATGAATAGTTATTTTGCCGATATGTTCCGTTTGGGACATTACAATCTGGAACTGGTCGATGACATTAAATTGCCCAATGCCAAGAATGAAAATTTAAAAGCTAATTTCTCTGATGCTGATCATTTTTATACCTTTATTCTGGATCGTTATACGACTTATCGTCAGGTTCAGCAGACCATGGGTTATGGCTGTAATTTAAAAGCTGCGCTGTAAATCCTAAAGCCAGAAAAAAGCCCATCACAGATGGGCTTTTTTGATTTTAAGCATTAGCAACCGGTCAGTTTTTCAGGCTGCGGTTTTTCATTCGGGAAGAAAATCGGACGAAGTTTTACCCCGATCCCATTACCAATAAAAGCGAAGACCAGCCATAACCAGCCATGCAGACTACCCGACGCAATTCCACTGAAATATGCACCGATATTACAACCGTAGGCCAGGCGTGCGCCATAGCCCAGCATTATGCCACCTATAACAGCAGCAATCAGTGAACGTTTTGGAATATTGAAATTCGGCGCAAATTTACCTGCCAAACTTGCTGCCAACAAAGCACCCAGCATGATACCGAAGTTCATCATTGAGGTAATATCAAACCATAATGATTCTGCCAGTGCTTTGGCATTGCCTGCTTTTTGCCAATAATCCCAAGAAGCTACATCAACACCCACAAGCGTAGCACCTTTGGCACCCCAAACTGCCAGCGCAGAGGTTACGCCCCAAGGACGACCTGCGAGTGCCAGCGTAGCAAAGTTGAGCAAGGTCAGAATAATACCGCCCCAAATCAAAGGCCATGGACCACGAACAAAGCGCTTCCAGCCCTGATATTCACTGCGTGGCTCAATTTCCAGGCTGCCATGACGTTTCTTTTCGAAATAAACTGTTGCTGCAGCAATGATGGCAAAAACGATAAAGCTCAACAGTAATCCAGGGAGAACGCCTAAACTTTCTACCAGTGAAATCGGTTCAAGATGTGGCAGGGCAAACCACCAGTCAAGGTGCGAGGTCGCAATCACAGACCCGATACAGAAGAACAAGAGCGTCACCAGCATACGTGCGCTACCGCCACCTACAGTATACAACGTACCTGATGCACAGCCGCCACCAAGTTGCATGCCGATACCGAAAATAAAGGCACCAATCATGACTGACATGGAAACAGGATTAACGTTACCTTTAACTGGGTTGCCGAATAATTCACCTGCACCTAAAGCCGGGAAAAACAGCAGGACCGCCAGAGCGAGCATAATCATTTGTGCACGTAAACCATGGCCGCGACGTTCCTTGATAAAGACACGCCAGCTCGAAGTAAAACCAAATGAAGCATGGTACAGGGTCATGCCCAGTGCACCACCAATCAAGAATAATAGAGCCTGATTTAAGCCTACGATTTGATAGGCACCGATTGTACCTATGATAAGCAAGATAAAAGCTGCCCAGACCGAAATATTCGACCGTTGGGAAGCAGCAACAATGACTGACATGGGAGATTAAATTATTAAAAATAAAGGCTGGTATTCTACTGAATTTCAGTTTAAATGCAGCCCGTTTTGCCGAGTGAATCACAATTAAGTCATTCTAATACTTGATAAGTTTTATCAGTTTATCTGATTTTGTCGACTCATTTAGATAAAAAATGATCCCATCAAGAATTAATGCAATTTCAATTTAGATCATTCGCTATTTAAAATCATCCCTAATAAAAAAGCCTGCAATCGCAGGCTTTTAAACATCAAACTGAATGCTAAAATCAGTTTTCAGCTTTTTCCCGAACGTCTCCCGCACCTTCTTCAACTGCCGCAGCAGTTGCTGCAGTTGCTTTACGTGCTGCTTCCGCAGTGGCATCTGCTGCTCTAGACGTTGCAGCAGCTGCTTCGTCCGCTGCCTGAGCAGTATTTTCTGCGGCATTATCCATTGCTCGTTCGGTTTCTACCGCAGCCTCACGGCTGGCATCTTCCATATCATGGCCGGCTTGATTGGCTGCATTTTCTAAATGCTCACCTGTGGTTGCGCCGGTTTCAGGCGCTTCTTCTTTACTACAGCCGACTAAGGCAACAGTGGTCGCCAAACCTAAAGCAATCAGTAATTTATTCATCGAGTAATATCCTTTTGTTGTTGTAGAGCTGCAATCTAATTTAGCAGCCATTTATTTAGATTTATGCTAGCAAATAGATCAACATTTGTTGATTAACTGTAACTTTTTTCGATACTTATACTGTAATGGCACAGCCGGAAGTTGTTTTAAGTTTCATGGAAGAGTGATATTCACAGAGAGGGGAGTTTCAAAAGTATCATTCAAAAGTCAGGTTATAGTATGAAGCTTGGTATTTAGATATTTGTTATCATGAGCCAGAAAAAATTTTAAGAATGAAAAAATAAAAGACATCAAAAAAGCCCGCATGATGCAGGCTTTTTTAAAGAAAAACTTATAGACCAGCAGAGGCTTTAAGCGCTTCCACTTTGTCAGTTTTTTCCCAGGTAAATGCAGTATCAGAACCTTCACGACCGAAGTGACCATAAGCAGCAGTTTGCTTATACATCGGCTGGATCAGGTCAAGCATACGGGTAATGCCATATGGACGTAAGTCGAAATGTTCACGAACCAGTGCAATAATCAATTCTTCAGAGACTTTTGCAGTATTGAAGGTATTGATTGAAATTGAAGTTGGCTCAGCAACACCAATTGCATAAGACACCTGAATTTCACACTTGTCAGCCAGGCCAGCAGCAACGATATTTTTCGCCACATAACGACCTGCGTACGCAGCAGAACGGTCAACTTTAGAGGGATCTTTACCAGAGAAAGCACCACCGCCGTGACGTGCCATACCGCCGTAGGTATCTACGATAATTTTACGGCCAGTTAAACCACAGTCACCTACAGGACCACCGATCACAAACATACCCGTTGGGTTGATGTGGAATTTGGTGTCTGCATGGAACATGTCAGCAGGAATGATTTTTTTCACGATTTCTTCAATCACAGCTTCTTTCAGGTTCGCTTGAGTGATTTCAGGATCATGTTGAGTCGAAAGAACGACAGCATCTAAACGAACTGGTACGCCATTTTCATAAGCAAAAGTTACCTGACTTTTTGCATCTGGGCGTAACCATGGCAAGGTGCCATTACGGCGTAATTCAGCCTGCTTTTCCATTAAGCGATGCGCATATGAAATCGGTGCAGGCATTAATACATCAGTTTCGCGGCTTGCATAACCGAACATTAAACCTTGGTCGCCGGCACCCTGATCTTCAGGTTTCTGGCGGTCTACACCCTGAGCAATTTCAGGTGACTGTTTACCAATCATGTTGATCACGGCACAGGTTGAACCATCAAAACCAAGATCAGAATGGTGATAACCAATTCCGTTTACGGTATGACGTACAATTGCCTCAAAATCAACATTTGCTGTCGTTGTGATTTCACCGGCAAGTACAACCGCACCTGTTTTTACAAGCGTTTCACAAGCAACCCGTGCATATGGGTCTTCTTTTAAGATTGCATCCAAAATAGCGTCACTGATTTGGTCAGCCATTTTATCTGGATGGCCTTCGCTTACAGATTCCGAAGTAAATACAGCGTACTCGCGCATAGTCCTATCACAGTTAATTTTAAAGACCCGATATGTTACATCGAGTTGCGCTCTAGGACTAGCTTAACACGATAAAATTGGTCGAAATTGTTTCAAATTATTGTGTTTTTAATTGATTAATAGAATTAAAAAAATTGATATATCTATTTAGACAGCATTATTGATTGAGGAATATGAAGCAACAATATTTTAATCCATCAGACTGTCATAAAATTAAATGCTTAGATTTCCGATTAAATCTTAAAAAATAGATGATAGAAAAAATACAAAGCTCAAAATTTAAAATTTACTTAAGCAAGTGATCATTACACCAATAAAGCAGATTCAGACTGTGCGCCTTGCGACCAACTGTCTTGTCGATGTTCAAGCGTGTCTTCATATTAGCGCTAAGTCTTCCACATTAGCTGTTTAGGAATGGCGATATCTTTTGCTATGGACTTCTTGTTGGAGCAAGACTGTACGGAGATCAGAAATCATGTATCAAAAGGCATTTACCCTGATTGAAGTGCTGATCGTGCTCATCATCATCGCGATTTTAGTGACGATGGCTTTTATGAGTCATCAAGCTTATGTCGTGCGGAATCAATTAGCAGAAGTGTTTGAGCAGGCTGGAGCATATCGAACCCAGTTCATTGCTTCGGATCAACACTGTGATGCTGGTCGCGAGATTGGTGGTCCTAGCCAATATATCGAAAAAGTGATTATTAATGCCGCGTGCCGGATAGAGTTCAAGATAGGAGAGCAGGGTGTAGATACTGCGATTCGCGGGAAATCAGTCGCTTTTGATGTTCATAGTGGTAAATGTTATTCCACTGATATTCAGCAGCGTTATTTGCCTAAAGACTGTCAGGTTCAATAAGTCTGCCGAAGTATAAAATTAGCCTAAGCAAATTAGATTTTCACCTGTATATCAAACAATCCTGCCAATATTTTATAAAATTTAGTATAAATTACATTATGAATAGATCAGTGAATTGTATAGATTTTCTTTAAAAATAATGATGTGAGACATATAAAATAGAAATAAAATCAGCATAAATTCAATCCTGTTTATCAGCTTGAAATCCAGATACAGAAATTAAAGTCGCTTTTGAAATGCAGGATAATTCAATCTGTAAACCAGTAGAGCGAATCAAAGCCGAAGAAGAAATGTGGAATAATTGTACGATAAGGCAAGAGACACTCAATAAACTGATAAATATTGTTGGTTAGTCTTTACCCCTCGCTGTTTTTTTAAGACAATAGACAGCAGTTTTGAAAGTCTTTTCATCATTTCCTATTTCTGAATATTTTGGACTCTGATTTATGACAACCCCGCTTAATGAACGTCGTATTGCAAACGCAATTCGTGTATTGGCAATGGATGCTGTGCAAAAAGCAAACTCAGGACATCCAGGTGCTCCAATGGGGATGGCAGATATCGCTGATGTGGTTTGGCGTGAATTCATGAACCATAACCCGACCAACCCGAATTGGGCAAACCGTGACCGTTTTGTATTATCAAATGGCCATGGCTCTATGCTTCAATATGCGCTTCTTCATTTAACGGGCTACGATCTTTCGATTGAAGATCTTAAAGCATTCCGTCAACTTCATTCTAAAACACCTGGTCACCCGGAGTTGGGCTATGCACCAGGGATTGAAACGACGACTGGTCCTTTAGGTCAAGGCATCGCGAATGCTGTCGGTTTTGCACTGGCTGAAAAAACTCTAGCTGCGCAATTCAACAAAGACGACATCCAAGTTGTAGATCACTTCACTTACTGCTTCCTTGGCGATGGCTGTTTGATGGAAGGTGTTTCTCACGAAGCATGTTCTTTGGCAGGAACATTGGGTCTGGGCAAACTGATTGCTTACTATGACGACAATGGCATCTCGATTGATGGCGAAGTGGAAGGCTGGTTCTCTGACGATACAGAACAACGCTTCCTGGCATACGGCTGGCAAGTGATTAAAGTTGATGGTCACGATGCAGATGCAATCCGTCAGGCAACTGTTGAGGCGAAAGCTGAAACTGCTAAACCAACCATCATTATCTGTAAAACCGTGATTGGTTTGGGTTCACCAAACAAGCAAGGTAAAGAAGACAGTCATGGTGCACCACTCGGTCATGACGAAATCGTGTTGACTCGTGAAGCACTAGGCTGGACTGACGAAGCATTTGTGATTCCTGAAGATGTGTATGCAGCTTGGGATGCGAAAGCTAAAGGTGCTGAATCAGAAGCAGCTTGGAACGAAACATTTGCTGCTTATGCTGCAAAATATCCAACTGAAGCAGCTGAGCTTAAACGTCGTTTATCTGGTGAATTACCGGCTGACTTCGTTGCAAAAGCGGATGCCTATATTGCAGAAGTGAATGCCAAAGCTGAAACGATTGCGACGCGTAAAGCCAGCCAAAATACGTTGCAAGCACTTGTGCCTTCTTTGCCTGAAGTGCTTGGCGGTTCTGCTGACCTTGCAGGCTCTAACCTGACTTTATGGAAAGGTGCGCAAGGCGTACAGGACAATCCGGCAGGTAACTACGTACACTATGGCGTACGTGAGTTTGGTATGACTGCAATTGCCAATGGTGTAGCACTACACGGTGGTTTCATTCCGTATGTAGCAACATTCCTGATGTTTATGGAATATGCACGTAATGCAGTGCGTATGTCTGCTCTGATGAAACAGCGCGTAATTCATGTTTATACGCATGACTCAATCGGTCTGGGTGAAGATGGTCCAACACACCAACCGGTTGAACAAATCGCATCTTTACGTGGTACACCGAACCTGAATACATGGCGCCCATGTGACACTGTTGAAGCAGCGATTTCCTGGAAATCAGCTTTAATGCGTTCAGAAGGCCCAACGGCATTAATCTTCTCTCGTCAAAACTTGCCATTCCAGACCCGTACTCAAGCACAAATCGAGAACGTTGCGAAAGGTGGTTATGTACTGGCTGAAGAAAAAGGCGAATTGAAAGCGATCATTATTGCAACGGGTTCAGAAGTATCTTTGGCAATGGAAGCGTATGCACAACTTGAAGGTGTACGTGTAGTCTCTATGCCATGCGCTGAAGAATTCATGAAGCAAGATGCAGCTTATCGTGAAGCGGTTCTTCCATCAAACATCCGCGCACGTGTTGCTGTTGAAGCTGCGCATGTAGATTACTGGTGGAAATTTGTGGGTCTTGATGGTCGCGTCATCGGTATGACCACTTATGGTGAATCTGCACCTGCAAAAGATCTGTTCCAGTTCTTCGGGATTACCACTGAAGCAGTGGTAGCAGCTGTAAAAGAGATTACTGCATAATCAACTGATTAGGCGGTTTATTAAAAGGCGCTCCAGTTTTGGGGCGTCTTTTATTTTTTCGCTTTTTAGCGTTGTTTTCATGTGGCAACTGTTAGAAGGTTCTCCCATAGTCGAAATGAAAGAGTGAGAAGAACATGAGCTTGTATGAACAAATTAACGATGAAATTACTTTAATGGATGCAGGCGAACTCAAGTGGATCGGACAGGAGTTAGCTCTTGAAGCGATGGTTGCAGTTGATTTAATGCTGCAAGAATTAGCCGAAGAAAAGGTCATTAAAGTGCGTCGTAAAAATCATGAAAAGACGACTAGCCTAAAACAGGTTGATCGTATTCTGGTTGAAAAACTTTAAACATAAAGCGTGAAAAGTCCCTGATTGGGGCTTTTTTTATGCCGGATGATTTTCATCTGACAGGTTGCTTATGAGCACCAGATGAGATAAAGCTAAGTTTAGGCCGCTATAAAAATTCAGCGACCACTATCGAAACGACTTAAATTAAAGAAATAAGCCAAAGAAGCGGTTAAACATGAATATACAGCCCCAGATCCAGATCAAATCTCTAGAGCAAATATCACAGCCGGAATGGCTATTTTTATGGCAAGACTATCAACGCTTTTATCAGACGCAAATTTCGGATGAGGTAAGTAAAAATACCTGGGATAAATTAACCAATTATGAATTAGATTCAATGTACGGTTTTGCGGCCTTGATTGATGGAAAGGTCGTAGGGATTGTGCATGTCATTGAACATAACAGTAGCTGGACAGTAAGACCATATGCTTATTTGCAGGATCTATTTACCCATCCTGACTATCGGGGAAAGGGTGTGGCGCGTAAGTTGATTCAACATGTCTATCAGGTTGCACAGCAGCGTAATTGCGACCGGGTTTACTGGCTGACTCAGGAATCAAATCATCAGGCACAAGCGTTGTATAACAAAGTCGCCAAGAAAACTGGATTCATCCAGTACCGTATGGATTAAAGCTCAAAAATTAAAAAAAATACTTACAATTTTATCGTTTCATCACTGCAACAAAACGTTTTATCTTTAGGGCTGTAAACGGTTCCAGATTCTATACACTTAATAACATCCAAAACGTGAGATAAAAACATGAATTTCAAAACATTAGCATTAGGCTTGGCGGTCGCATCTGTAGCAACAATTTCTATGGCAAAACCAGTGGCCTATACGATTGACCCGACTCATTCAGCAACTGTTTTCTCTTGGAGCCACTTTGGTTTCTCTACACCATCTGCAAACTTCAGTGACATCCAGGGTACGATTAATGTTGATAATGCAAAACCTGTGAATTCCTCGGTCAATGTGAATATCCCGGTTGCAAGCATTAATACGAATGTGAAAGCACTGGATGACCATATTAAGACAGCAGAATTTTTTGATGCTGCCAAATATCCGAATATCACTTTTAAAAGTACTAAAGTTCAGGCTCTAGGCAAAAACAAATACAAAATCACCGGTAACTTAACCGTGAAAGATGTCACTAAGCCTGTGATACTGGATGCAGTTTTAAATAAACAAGGTGTACACCCAATGACCAAATTACAAACGATTGGTTTTAATGCAACCACTTCATTTAACCGTTCAGCCTTTGGGGTAGGCGGTTATGTTCCAAATGTGGGCGATAAAATTACAGTGAACATTACTACCGAGGCTTCTGTACCTGCTCCGAAAAAGTAAAAATGACAAATAAAAAAGCACCCAGTTGGGTGCTTTTTTATTACGGTTATTTAAGTTGCAGGTTTTCTAAATAATGCATCAATACCGAACTGGCTGCCTGTTCAAGCGCGGGCGCATAGCTTTGATGATCCGCCCGCAAGGCAGGGATATTGATCTGGGCTTTGCGTAACTCACAGGTATGTCCAATCAGCCATTTCTCTAAACTTTCACTGGCCACTTCAGCATGGAATTGTAGTGCTAGAATATTCTGTCCTACCCGAAAGGCCTGATTTGGATAAAGATCAGAGCTGGCCAGTAATTCTACCTGTTCAGGTAGGTCAAAGGTATCACCATGCCAATGCAGGACGTCGATATCTTCGAGAGCTTGCAGCGGATTATTTTCAACAGAAGCAAGCTTAAGTTTAGACCAGCCGATTTCTTTGGTATGCCCGGAATAGACTTTGGCATCCAATGCAGCAGCAATTAACTGTGCACCTAAACAGATGCCTAACGTCGGTAAGTTCTTTTCCAGGCGAACTTTAAGTAAGTCTATTTCTTGCTGTAAGAAAGGATAATCCTCAGTTTCATAGACTGCAATCGGGCCACCGAGAATAACGGTTAATCCGGGATGTTCAAAAGCCTTGGTGAGATCATCAATACCAGCTTCGAAATAACGCACACGTAAGCCGAGCTGATAAAAAATATCTTCCCAAGCGCCTAAGTCTTCAAAAGCCAGATGTTGAATGGCATACACGGTATCGGGGAGGTGGGCTAAGTTCAGCATAGTTTTTTGATATCAAGAGAATGATTTAATTTAACGTGAATCAAAAGCAAAATAAAAGGCTTTATCTACCGATCCTGTGCAAAATAGAAAATAATGAACATCGCTGCACTATCGGCAACTGTATAAACATTTTTGTGTGATCGCTACATGAAGTGGGTCATTTTCCTTTTGTATAGGAAAGAGAGTAGAGTAAGACTGCCGTACTGAATAAAAACAACAAGCCTATCAGGAACAAGGATATGCAAAATATACGTTTATATGTCGATAAAAATAGAATCAGCCCTTATGCCATGTCGGTCTATGTTGCCTTAAAAGAAAAGGGTTTAGATTTTCAGGAAATCGTGATTGATTTAGATCAGCAGCAACAGAAATCTGCGGCTTATCAAGCCATTTGTCCAAGTGCTAAAGTTCCGTGTTTAATAGTAGATAACTTTAGCCTGTTTGAATCATGGGCGATCACTGAATACTTGGAAGATGCCTTTCCAGCACCTAATTATCCAGCCTTATATCCTAAGGAAATTTATGCTAGAGCTAAATGTCGGGCCATACAAGCCTTGGTCAAAACCGATTTTATGCAAATCCGCCAGCAGATGCCTTCCGATTCGGTATTTCATCTAGCAAAAATGTCTATACCTCTTACAGCTCCGATCACTGAAGAAATTCAGCGCTTGGTGAATGTGGCAGAATATATGCTGGAGGACATATGGTTGACTGAACACTGGTCAATTGCAGACTTTGATCTGGCCTTTATGTTGCATCGTTTGTTGAGCCATCAGGTGAAACTTCCTGTGAAAATAATAGAATATGTCGAGCGTAATTTTAAGCGTGCTTCGGTACAGGCCTGGCTGGCAGAACATGAAAAAGCTAAAACTTTAATCTAATGTCGACTGATAAAACAGTTCATAAAAAACCTACTTAAATAGGTAAAATTCAAGCGTAATATGAATCAGAACAAAACTTGAAAAGATGCTGAGGATACAGTCCTCGTTGAATAAGAAGGAGGGAGGGGCCGGTGGGGAATTCACATCATCATGAGCATAGTCATGTGACCGTGACTGCAAAAAATGCCAAAAAATTATCAATAGCGCTGGGATTAACCACCACTTTTTTAATTGTGGAAGTGATTGCTGGTTTTCTAACTCAAAGTTTGGCCTTACTTTCTGATGCTGCGCATATGTTTACCGATGCTGCTGCACTGGCTATCGCTTTAGTCGCTATCAAAATTGGACAAAAACCGGCAGACAATAAACGGACATTTGGTTATCAGCGCTTTGAGATTTTGGCTGCTTTGTTTAACGCCTTAATGCTGTTTGTGGTTGCGATTTATATTTTGTTTGAAGCTTATCAGCGTTTGAGTCATCCGCCGGAAATCCAGAGTTTGGGCATGATGATCGTAGCCATCTTGGGGCTGATCATTAATCTGATTTCCATGAAAATTCTGGTGTCTAGCAGTCAGGAAAGTCTCAATGTCAAAGGCGCTTATCTGGAAGTGCTGAGTGATGCACTGGGGTCTGTAGGCGTGATTATTGGAGCGCTAGTGATTTATTTCACCGGCTGGATGTGGATAGATACACTCATTGCAGTATTAATCGGATTTTGGGTATTGCCAAGAACCTGGGTTTTGCTGAAACAGAGCATCAATATTCTGCTTGAAGGTGTGCCCGAGGAAATTGATATTGAAAAATTACATCACGATCTTTTGGCGCTTGATGGGGTCCAAGATATTCATCAGCTCAAGGTCTGGGCGATTACGTCCAAAAAAGTCATGCTGACTGTGCATCTGGTTGCACCGAATGTGGATTATCAGAAACTGCGTCATCAGGCCTTTGAGATGCTCCACCATGAGCATCATATTACCGAGATGACCTTGCAGATCGAAGCGGAAGATTGTCCGCCGGAACATCGGGGACAATCCTCACATCCGCATTCACATGCCGAAAACCATCAGCATTGAAATTGAATAATCTAAGCATCAGGAAAATTGATTATTTTTTAAAAGTGAGCGAATCACATCCAGATAACTTGGCGGAGCATCGACATACTGACGCTCTCTTAACATCTGGTGCATTTTTGCCAGCTTTTGATGCGGAACAGAGGCCATTAAATGATGTTCAATATGATAGTTCACATGAATTGGTGCAACAAAAGCACGTGCCAGCCAGCCTGCACGGGTCGTTCGAGTATTGCTCAGGGCAGAATGACTGGTTTCTAGGCCCGCATGCTCAGCCATGGCGCGGATGCGGATGAACAAGGGGAATGGAGTGATATAGGCAAGAGGCCATAATAAATATAGTTTAGGATGTCCGCTGGCCCACAGTGCAGAAAAAATTGCTGCATTTGAGATGAGCATACCGGAACTATTTTTCAGCAAGTTTTTCGCTAACTCTAGATTGCTGCGATCACCACGCGGAATTGGCTTGGGGTCGTTGGAAACACTCCATTCCAATAATTCCAGATCCATTAATACTCGACCTGCAAGGAACTTAAGTCCAGATTGCCCATTCAGATCACGAAAGAATTTCCTGAATAGTGAGCTTTGAGTAATGGGAAAATTTTTTACCAACCCCAAGTCAGGATCATCTGGCTGCGAGGTTTTAGCATGATGTTTCAGATGATAGGGACGATACTTGCCGACATCATTCCAGATCGGGCGTGCACAGAGCCAGTCAGTCAAATGAGTGTTCAACCATTTGGTTTTAAAAAGACTATGGTGCGAGGCATCATGCATCAAAATAGCCATGGCAAGCTGGCGTCCAGCAAGAATGGCCAATGCCAGCGCGCACATCAGGACTTTCCCCCACGTAGGTAAATATTCCCAGCTATAGGCTACCGTGCCAAAGGTCATGACAATTACGGTCCATGTCGAACCTACTGCCCAGGCACCGTGCAAGTCTGAGGTCGTGGTGAGTTCTTTAATTTCATCACGACTAAAAAGTTCTGTGACACTGACCTTGCTGTTCATTCTTCTGCCTATATTTAGTTCTTATTGCTGTATTCAATATATTTGGATGAAATATTACAGTCAATTTATTTTTGTGTATAAAAATAGAAATAAATTAGACCCCTTGGTCTTTAAAATAATGTTGCCATAAAAGTTGACCCTGTTTTTCTATTTTGCGGACTGCGAGCTCAAATTGTTGTCGGGCATCGGTGTCTATCCATTCTGCAGGAAGCAAAGGATCAGCACGTAAACTAAACAGGGCAGATTTACCTAGATAAAAGGCACTTTTTGCAGCATCTCCTAAAGTCAGATTTTGGTAATTCTCAAACCAGTCATTGATATCATGCTGTACTGCATGATAGGTCTGATGTAGCGCTTCGATATCCCATAAATCACGAACTTCGGTTTCACTTTCCAGTTGACTGATTTGGAAAAAACGTGCGTCAGGATCTAATCCAAACTGGATTACAGCTGTTTTTAATGGACTTAGGTTTAGTGTTAAATTATCGGGACGAATAAAAACATTTTGCTCTAGTTCCTGAAAACCATAATAACGTAGCGCTTTTTCTCTTTTAGATAAGGCAGTACGGTCTACACGTCCCAAAGTGCCGGTATAGACCAATACATATTTTCCGTTCCATGTGGTCGCCGTTTGCATATCAGGGTGTTTGTTTAAGCTGATAAAAGAAGTATCGAATTTTTTCTCTAGCAATTGATATACGCCGCGCTCTACAGCTTGAATCACATTTTCCTGATTTAATCGGGCCACAGCGACACGGATACCATTGTCAGATATACCCAATAATTCAGCAGCAGTTAATATCCGCTTAATAGACAGGGTGGAGTTTTTAGAGGCATATAAAAGATCTAGAATTAGATGACGAGCATTTAATTTATAAGTCATGAAACGATATCGTTATGAAAGGGATTGAAAGTTTTAAAGTTTATCCACAATAGCACTTTGTCATAAATAACCCAAAAAAATTGTCAGGGTAAAAGAGGATGAATAAGTGATTTGAGATATGCATTTTATTAATAAATTTTTTTCAAACACAATAAAAAACCCTTATCTTTCGATAAGGGTTTTTCGTATTCTGGAGCGGGAAAGGAGACTCGAACTCCCGACCCCAACCTTGGCAAGGTTATGCTCTACCAACTGAGCTATTCCCGCAATGAGGTGAATTATAGAGAATTCCACAGCAGTGTCAACTCTCTATAAATCTGTTTGATTAATTAATCAGCACGACGCCAAACTGTACCTTGACGGGTATCCTCAAGTACCACGCCTTGATCAAGTAAAGATTGACGAATCTCATCCGCACGTGCGAACTCTTTGGCTTTCTTGGCATCCTGACGCTGTTGAATCAAATCTTCAATTTGTTCAGGTGACAATCCTAGAGCTTCTTGACCAATGTCAGATTTGAGGAACTCATCTACATTTTGCTGTACCAGACCGAGAATGTTGGTCAGATGGCGTAAAGTTGCGTAGTAGATTGCTGCCTGTTCCGCATTTTCTTCTTTCACGGCACGATTTAGCTCTTTATTGATTTCGAACAATACCGCAATCGCTTCAGGCGTATTGAAATCATCACGCATAGCGGTATTAAAACGTTCAACTAAAGCCTCATCCAGAGTTTCAACTAGATGATCACCATAAATCGCCTGATAGGTTTTAAATGAGTGGTAGAAACGAGATAAGGTATTTTTCGCTTCTTTTAAGGCAACATCCGAGTAATTCACCGGGCTACGATAGTGTGAAGATACAATAAAATAACGTACCACTTCCGGATGGAATTTTTCAATCACGTCGCGAATGGTGAAGAAATTGCCTAAAGACTTCGACATTTTCTCGCCATCGACATTGATGAATCCGGCATGCATCCAGTAATTAACATACTGTTCGCCAGTAGATGCTTCAGATTGTGCAATTTCATTTTCATGGTGCGGGAAAGTCAGATCAGCACCACCGCCATGAATATCGAAATGATTGCCTAGGCAGCAGGTCGACATTGCTGAACATTCGATGTGCCAGCCTGGACGGCCATTGCCCCAAGGAGATGCCCATGACGGTTCATTTTCCTTGGCATGTTTCCACAGTACAAAGTCAAACGGGTGTTTCTTTTCGACTTCAACATCGACACGTTCAGACGCGCCGGCTTGCATATCTTCTAATTTACGGCCAGACAGACGACCATATTTGGCAAACTTCTCGACCTCAAAGTAGACATCGCCATTATTGGATGGATAAGCCGTACCTTTGTCGACCAGGTTGCCGATCATATCTTGCATTTGATCGATGTAATCTGTCGCTTTAGGTGCAACATCAGGTGCAAGGCAGCCCAGTTTGGCAAAGTCTTCATTCATCGCATCAATAAAGCGACCTGTTAATTCTGAGATACTTTCGCCATTTTCATTGGCACGTTTAATAATTTTATCGTCAATATCCGTAATATTACGCACATATTTGACCTTCCAGCCTTGGCTACGCAGGAAACGGATAATATAGTCAAATGCAACCACTGTACGTGCATGTCCAATATGACAGTAGTCATAAACCGTCATACCACAGACATACAGATCAATTTGACCTTCAACACGAGGTAAGAATTCTACTTTTTTGCGTTGCTCTGAGTTATATAGAACAAATGGTTGCATAGCTGTTCAAAAGACTTCAAATAAAAGGATGAATCATCTTAACCTAAGCATAATTATTCATAAAGATAAAAGCGTAAAAAGCCTCAGTTATTTAGGGTAGTTAGGTGATGAGAGTGATTTATAAAAAAGAGGTTTAGGAAGTGAAATGGGGGGATATTAGGTTCACATTTTTAGAGATAATGTCTGCCAGTGTGCTTAAGTTGTATTTGGATGAGTAAGATTTTATTTGAACCCAACCTATTTCGAATAGTGTAATTATATTTCTATAAAAATAAAAACAAGCGCATTTAACCAATTTAAAAATGGAGCGAATGTAGAGATGGAGATACCAGATTGTGCAAGTTGAATACAATCTGAATATATTAAAAATCCGTCGAATCTTCTACATTTAGAAAGCTTACAATTGCATAGCTATGCTAAAATTGCGAAAATTATGCCCATCAAACCAGAGTTTTTCTCTGTCCTTAGCGTAGGTAAACAGGCTTTGAATCCACAAAAAACAGCGAATCAACTAGATTTCCAGAAAGTCGCACTTGAAACACTGCGTATCGAAGAGCATGCATTACAGATTTTAGCCACGCAGATCGATGAGCGTTTTAGTCAGGCATGTGAAATTATCCTGCAGTGCAAAGGTCGTCTGGTGATTACTGGGATGGGAAAATCCGGACATATTGGCCGTAAAATGGCGGCGACTTTTGCCTCTACAGGTACGCCTTCATTCTTTATGCATCCAGGCGAAGCAGGGCATGGTGATCTCGGCATGCTGGTGCCGGGAGATGTGCTGATTGCCATTTCCAACTCGGGCAAGAGTGATGAAATCATGATGCTGATGCCTTTGATCAAGCGTCTGGAAATTCCTTTAATTACCATCAGCGGTGATGCCAAAGGTCCAATGCCACAAAATGCCGATGTAGCGTTAACTTTAGGCAATCTACAGGAAGCCTGTCCGCTCGGTCTGGCTCCGACTTCGAGTACAACCGCAACTTTAGCGCTAGGTGATGCTCTGGCTGTAGCGCTGCTGGATGCACGTGGTTTTACCGCTGATGATTTTGCCTTGTCACATCCTGCAGGTGCGCTGGGTAAGCGTCTGTTATTGCACGTGAAGCATCTGATGCGTACTGGCGCAGATTTACCTAAAGTCTCGCCAGATACCGCCATGAATAAAGTATTGTACGAAATTTCCAACAAGCGCTTGGGCTTAACCACAGTCGTCGATGAAAATGATGTGTTGCTGGGGATTTTTACCGATGGTGACTTGCGTCGCTTGATTGATAAGCAGCAAGGTTTTGATGTCAATCTGGCTATTCAGGACGTGATGACCAAAAATCCGTTGACCATTTCTCAGGAAGCACGTGCAGTGGTCGCACTGGAACGTATGAATGAACATAAAATTAATCAATTTGTAGTTGTTGATGATGCCAATAAAGTCATTGGCGTGATTAGTATGCATGACCTGATTCAGGCTGGGGTAAATTAATAAATGGCATCTTATGTATTATTAGAACAGGCACGTCATATTGCAGCACTGGTGCTTGATGTAGATGGTATTTTAAGTGATGGCTTTGTAACGCTGACCAATACTGGCGATGAGATCAAATCCTTTGACATTCGTGATGGTCTGGGCATGAAACTGGTTCAGCAGGCGGGAATCAAGGTGATTATTATCACCGGACGTAAAAGCAATATCGTAGAAAAGCGTATGTCGGATCTGGGTGTTGATTTGGTCTATCAGGGGCGTGAAGATAAAGGTACAGCACTTCGTGAAGCCTGTGCGCAGCTTAATATTGATCCTGAAGATTGCCTGTACATGGGCGATGACTGGCCTGATCTGTCTGCTTTTGCCATTGCCGGCATGAAAGTGACCGTGCCTAATGGTCATGTCGAAGTTCGTCGCCGTGCCGATCTGGTGACTCAGGCGCAGGGTGGACGTGGTGCGGTGCGTGAAATCTGCGATATGTTGTTAATGTCCAAAGGCATGTACCAAGAGTTACTTGAAAAATATACTCGTGCGCCTTATTAATAAGTCATATCTTTTGGATTAAGTACACCGCTTATGGATACTAAAGTTTTATATATTACGGCTGTGATTATTGCCGCAATAAGTGGTGGTTATTACTATTACAGCGGCAAGGGCAACAAGCTGCAGGCAGACTCTGCGCGCAGCATGACCTATTCCGCTCAAAATATTAACTTAACCCAGACGGATGAAGCAGGCCAGGTGTCGGTTCGTGCCCAAGTGGACCAACTCGAGCAGAACCTGCAGCTAGAAACCTCAAAGCTGGAAAATCTGCGAGCATCGACCTATGACAATGGTAAAGTCGATGCGACTTTCTTTGCCAAAATGGCGCATGGTTATGATGACAATACAAAAGTTGTACTCTCTCAAGAAGTGCTCGCCACCAAAATCATGCAAAATGGAAAAATGCAGTTTCGTACTGAAGAACTGACTGCTTTTCCGAAAACACGTGAAATTGAAACAGACAAGACAGTGATTGTGGAATCTCCACAGGCTGAATTCGTCAGCCAGGGTCTTAAAGCCAATCTTAATGATGGTCAATACGAATTCTTTAATATTCGAGGAAAGTATGAACCAAACTCCTAAAGCCAAAATGATGCACACTTTCCTGAAGCGTATGACGCTGGCGACTGTGGTTGGACTCGGTTCAATCGCTGCTTTTGCACTGCCATCTGACCGTAACCAGCCAATCACTTTGCTGGCTGACCGGGCGACTTTCAATGAGCGGACGGGTGTGACGACGTATTCGGGCAACGTTATCATTGAACAGGGCACCATGAAGCTGCAAGCCAATTCGATTGTGGCCAATCTGAACAATAAGCGTCAGATCAGCCTGATTACAGCGACAGGCAGCCCGGCACAGTTCCAGCAAAAAGTGGATCCGGCCAAAGGTCTTGCCAAAGGTCAGGCGCAGAAAATTGTCTACAATGCTGAAACCGGGATTATTACCTTGTCAGGTAATGCCTTCCTGCAACAGGACGGTGCTAGTATTCGTGGTGCGACTTTAAAATACAGCATGAACAAAGGCGATATCGAAGCTACCGGAACACCAAACAAAACCGGTTCATCGTCTGGCCGTGTACAAATCGTGATTCCACCCTCTAGTTCAACATCCTTCCCGGGAGCGCGTGATTAATGGAGCAATCGCAGCAGGTTCAAACCTTAACCATTAAGCATCTGGCGAAAAACTATAATAAACGCTGGGTAGTGAAAGATGTGTCGTTCAGCATGGAAAGTGGCCAGATTGTTGGGTTGCTGGGACCAAATGGCGCCGGTAAAACCACCAGTTTCTATATGGTGGTCGGTCTGGTGCGGATGGATAAGGGGGAAATCTATCTCGATGATCTAGATCTTTCCGACCTCGCAATGCATGAACGGGCACGTAAGGGAATTGGTTATTTGCCGCAGGAAGCTTCGATTTTCCGAAAACTGACAATTTCCGAAAATATTATGGCGATTCTGGAAACCCGTAAAGATATGACCAAGGCACAACGTCAGCAACGTCTGGCGGAGCTACTGGCAGACTTTAAAATCACCCATATCAAAGATTCCTTGGGTATGAGTGTATCCGGTGGGGAGCGACGTCGTGCCGAGATTGCGCGTGCACTCGCGGCTGATCCAAAATTTATGCTACTCGATGAACCTTTTGCCGGTGTCGATCCGATTTCGGTCGGAGATATTAAGGATATTATTACGACCTTGAAAGATCGCGGAATTGGGGTACTGATTACCGATCATAACGTGCGTGAAACGCTGGCGATTTGTGAGCATGCCTATATTGTCAGTGAAGGCGCATTGCTTGCTGAAGGCACACCAGAAGAAATTCTGGCAAATGAGACTGTGAGAAAAGTTTATCTGGGTGATGATTTCACTGTTTAAATAATCCTGCTTTATATAAAAACCCTGCATCAGACGCCAGTTGTCGGATGCAGGTTTTTTTTTGCTCAAATCAAAGTGAAAAAGATTTCTTTTAAAAGGATTTGATATATTGTTAGGCTAAAACAAGAAACATTACATAATTATGCGATTTAGGGCAGAACACTTTAAAAAAAAATCAGGGGAAAACAGATCAAAAAAGAAAGAGATTGATACTTCTTCTTTTGCCTTTATCTGTGTCTTTGGCGCATGCAGAAAACTCACCCCATTATTTTTCCAATCTCAAGAATGGCTTGGGCCAGCTGATTGCACCCAAACCGACACGGTCAGCGCATAGCATTGATATCACGTCGCTTGGTCATTATTCATTAGATACATCAAAAGTAGCTGAGCTGCCGTAAATTACCCGACCACAGTCAGGACAGTCAGCTTTAAGTCCTACGATCACAGGTGGCATTCCACAAAAAATGAATCTGGTGGAAGCCGTACACCGGGCAGTGCAACGACGTCCTGAAATCACCCAGAGTATTTCGACATTATCTGCGCAGGCAGCCAATATTGATGTAGCGAGAGCGGGTTATTATCCGCAGGTGTCCGGTGGTATCGGGACAGGGGATCTCACTTCCGGTGAACGTGGACGACAAATCGTTTCTTTGAATGCCACCCAGATGCTGTATGACTTTGGCAAAATTAAAACCAATATCAGTGTGGAAGAAGCCCGCTTGGCAGAAGAACAGGCAAGAGTGCTGGTTAGTTTAGATCAGATTGCATTTGAAGTAGCAGATGCAATAGTGAATATCAAACGTTATCAGCAAATCACCCAGATTGCCCAACAGCAGATTCAGGGCATTGGACGGATTGCAGAAATTGCCAATTTGCGTGCCCGCGCCGGAATCAGCAGTCAGGCCGACCCGATTCAGGCCCAGTCCAATCTGGAAGCAGCGCAATCGAATCTGATTGTACAGCAGACCCAGCTCAGACAATATCAACAACGCTTGCGTACCTTGCTAGGATTTGATGTATCCACTGTTGAATGGGATATTCCTGATCGTATTGTGGCACAGGCCGATCTTTATCAGGATCCGGAATTTACCCAGATTCCGAACATGATTCTGGCCCATGCCGGGGTCAATGTTGCCCGTTTGCAAAAAGATCAGGCGCGGCTAAGCCCTTATCCGACCATTAGTGTTAAAGGTAGTCTAAGTCAGGCGATGAATGAACGGAATCCAAATAATAATGAAGATGATGGCTTTTATAATTCAGTCATGATTGAAGCCAGCAGTAATTTGTATCAGGGTGGTGCAACGCGTTCACAGACCCGTGCCGCAAGCTATGCCGAAGAAGCTGCACGCGCACAGGTCAATACGGTCTATCTGGATGTGCAGGATCAGGTGCGCTTGATCCGCGAGCAGATTGAAAATAAACAAAAACAAATGGGGGTTTTATCCCAGCGCCGCGCAACCACGGTACGCACCAAAGAGCTGTATCAAGAACAATATAAATTGGGTACCCGAACCGTAGTGGATTTGCTGAATGCAGAGCAAGCCATTCATAGTGCCGCGCAGGAAATTGAATCGGCACGCTATGACATTTACTCGGCGATCGTACAGTACATTCAGGTCACGGGCCGTACACGGGATATTTACGCGCTTAACAGCATTTCTATTCAGGGGTTTGAAGTTCAGCCATGAGTACTACAATAATAAATTATCAACCTTGGCTTCAGGCAGTTTTAAATATTGCCCGGCATTACCGGATCGAGCCTTCTGAGGAGCGGATACGCCTGCAACTGGACTGGAACCAGCATCATGACATCGATGACATGCTCAAGATAGTCAGTCGTCAGATGGGTTTAAATGTCCGTAAAAATAAATTTGAGTGCAGCCTGCTGAATCCATGGTGTTTACCTTTACTGGTTGAATTCGATAGTGGTGATGTGGGGGTGATTGAACGCATCGACACACAGGGCAATGTCAGCATCCAGCTCAGTGGTGATGAAGGTTTATCTCAAAGTTTCACGATTGAACAGTTAGAGGTTGGCATAAAGCATCTTTATGTGCTGCGTCCTGAATCTTCAGTTCCAGATGCGCGGGTGGATGAATATATCAAACCCTTTGAGAAAAACTGGTTCTGGTCGATTGTCCTGAATGACTGGAAGCGCTATATCGATGTGATGTTTGCGTCTTTAATTGCCAATATTCTGGCACTGGCCACGATAGTTTTCTCGATGAATGTCTATGACCGTGTCATTCCATCGCAATCTATTCCGACGTTATGGGTGTTGGCCGGTGGCGTGCTGATCGCTGCGATTTTTGAATTTGTATTACGTGTCTCGCGGATCTATCTGTCAGACATTATTGGTAAACGTGCGGATTTAAAAATTTCTGACCGGGTTTTTGGTCATTCATTACGGATTAAAAACAGCGAACGTTCCAAATCAACAGGAACCTTTATTTCACAAATTCGTGAGCTGGAAGGCGTCCGCGAACTGGTGACTTCAACCACAGTCACAGCAATTGCCGATCTGCCATTCTTCTTCCTGTTCTTAGGGATCTTCTGGGTGATCGGTGGCAATCTGTTCTGGGTCATGCTACTCGTTGTACCCTTAATGATTCTTCCGGGAATTCTGGCGCAGAAAAAATTGGCACAGCTGGCTCAGTTGGGCATGCGCGAATCTGCCATCCGCAATGCCTTGCTGGTAGAAGCTGTACAAGCAATTGAAGACATCAAGCTGTTAAGAGCTGAAACGCGTTTCCAGAACCAGTGGAATCATATGAATGAAGTGTCAGCCGATGTCAGCATGCAGCAACGTAAAATTGTCGGCTTGATGACCGCCTGGACCCAAAAAATTCAGGGACTGACCTTTGCAATTGTAGTCTTGGTCGGGGCTTTTGCGGTGATGGAGGGTGACATGACCACAGGCGCACTGGTGGCCTGTTCGATTCTATCTTCACGCATGCTGGCACCAATTTCACAAATTACGGGTGTACTGGGTCGCTTGCAACAGGCTAAAGTCGCCAAGGCTGGTTTGGATGAACTCATGAAAAAACCGGTGGACCAGCCGGATTATTCGCACCTGATTCATCGTCCGGCACTGGATGGGCATTATGAGCTCAACGGTGTGGTGTTCAAATATGGCGATGATGATCCGAAACCGAGTTTGATGATTCCCAAGCTAGAGATCAAGCCCGGGGAGAAAATTGCAATTCTGGGCCGTAATGGTGCAGGAAAATCGACCTTGTTGCAGCTCTTGTCTGGGATGCAGACACCGTTACAGGGCAAGGTCAAGCTGGATGGGATTGATCTGACCCTGATTGATCCGTCAGATGTGCGGCGTGATATGAGTTTGCTAAATCAGAACTCGCAGTTATTTTATGGTTCAATTCGTGAAAACCTGACTTTGGGTGCACCTTTGGCCACCGATCAGCAAATTCTGGAAGCCTTACAAATTACCGGTGCACTGGGATTTGTACAGGAGAAAAAAGAAGGGCTGGATCATATCATTTTAGAGGGTGGTGTCGGCTTTTCTGGTGGACAGCGCCAAGCCTTGTTATTGGCGCGGTTGTTGATTCGTCAACCAAAGATTTTGCTACTGGATGAACCGACCGCTGCCATTGATGATGTGTCAGAAAAACAGTTGATTGATCATCTTAAAGGGTATTTAACCCATCGTACGATGATCGTCGCCACTCATCGCCGTGCGGTATTGGAACTGGTGGACCGTATTCTGGTGGTCAATGATGGCAAGATTGTGATGGATGGACCACGGGATCAGATCCTGAATCAGTCACAAGGTGGTAATAAGCGGATTGTGGGAGCAAGTGCATGAGTGAACTACAGCAACTAAAACGTTCCAGCAAGGTCAGCTTTCAGGAACCGCCCTTACCCAAATCAAGTGTCATCATCTGGATTATCGGCATTGGCCTATTGGTATTGCTGAGCTGGGCCTGGTTATTCAAATTGGAAGAAGTATCTACCGGTACCGGGAAAATAATTCCATCATCCAAAGAGCAGGTGATTCAGTCTCTGGACGGCGGTATTCTGACCAAACTCAATGTCAAAGAAGGTGAGATTGTCGAGCGTGGGCAAGTATTGGCCCAGCTTGATCCGACCCGCTTTGAATCTAACGTCGGTGAATCAGAATCCTTGCTGGTGTCGTCGCGTGCCACTTCAGCCCGTTTACGTGCGGAAGTCACCGGCGCACCGTTGGTCTTTCCTGAAGAAGTGTTGAAATACCCCAAATTGGTTAAAGAAGAAACGGCCCTGTATCAGTCGCGTCGAGCCAATTTGCAAGAATCTGTTGCAGGCCTGGAACAGGCTTTGTTACTGGTGCAGCAAGAACTGGAAATGACCGCTCCCTTGGTCGCCAAAGGGGCAGCCAGTGAGGTTGAAGTGTTGCGTCTAAAACGTGAAGCCAATGACCTGCGTAATCAGATGAATGATATCCGTAATCAATATTATGTGAATGCGCGGGAAGAATTGTCCAAAGGCAATACTGATGTAGAAACCCAGCAACAGGTGGTACGTGGCAAGTCGGATACTTTGAGCCGAACTGTTTTTAAATCACCGGTTCGCGGTGTCATCAAAGAGATTGATGTGATGACGCTGGGCGGCGTGATTCCACAAAATGGCAAGTTGATGACCATCGTGCCACTGGATGAAAAATTACTGGTTGAAGCACGAATCTCGCCGCGTGATATTGCCTTTATTCGCCCTGATCAGGAAGCATTGGTTAAAATTACAGCTTATGATTATTCGATCTATGGTGGGTTGAATGGTAAAGTTGCGATGATTTCACCGGATACCTTGCGTGATGAAGTCAAGCAGGATCAATTTTATTATCGGGTGTATATCCGTACCGATAGCGACAAGCTCAGCAATAATGCCGGGCAGGAGTTCAATATTACTCCAGGGATGGTGGCCACCGTGGATATTCGTACTGGTTCAAAAACCGTGATGGATTATCTGATCAAGCCATTTAATAAAGCCAAAGAAGCCTTGCGTGAACGGTAATATTTGCCAAGCAATTGAGTAAAACAATCGATCAAAATCAGGCCTCTCCGTGGAGAGGCTTTTTATTTGTCTGTGCAAAGCGGGTATACTGCAGCAGTGAGAGTTTAAAGCCTGAAGTTATGCCATTTACCATTGCCAGCCTGGTCAGTTTTGAGGAAGACATCAAAAAAAGCCGCTTTCAGGCCTTTGCCACCCCTGTTGAGAATGAGCAGGACGTCAAAGATTTTCTGGAAACTTATCGTGATCCAAGCACCACGCATCAATGCTGGGCCTGGAAAATTGGCCATCAGGTACGCTTTAATGATGATGGTGAACCTTCAGGCACAGCGGGACGCCCGATTCTGGCGACCATTGAAGGCAATGAGCTGACCAATGTGCTGGTACTGGTCAATCGCTGGTATGGCGGGATCAAGCTGGGAACAGGGGGCTTGGTACGTGCCTATGGCGGTTGCGCTGGACAATGTTTGTTGCTGGCAGAAAAAATTGAACTGATTGAAAAGAAGAAGGTGCAATTTTCCTGTCAATTCAATGAATGGGCCATCTTTCAATATGAATTGAATCAGCAGCAAATCGATTATCAGGAAGAATATACAGCCGAAGGGGTGCAGATCAGCGCCTTATTTCAGTTACATCAAATTCAACCTTTTGCCTTAAAAATTCAAGATGTGACCCGCGGCCGTGAACAGCTCAAAATCATAGAAGAAGCGACAGATGACTGACGTAGATCCATTACTGAAATATCGTGAGCAGCATAAACATCGCCTGAATTACATGCCTTGGCTGTACTGGTCTTTAAAACCAAAAAATCGCGATTGGGCAGAAGCGTGGCAAAAGGACTATCAGGCTTACTTGATGGAAATGGAAACCGTCGAGATTGGTGAAAACTGTTTTATTTCACCTCTTGCACATATTTTCGCGGAGCCGGGACGCAAAATCATTATTGGTGATAATAGCTTTATTGCTGCAGATTGCACCTTACATGGCCCCCTAGAGATCGGTAATGAAGTGGCGATCAATCATCACTGTATTCTGGATGGTGGCCGGGTGGGGATTAAACTGCATGATCAGGTGCGCATCGCCGCTTATTGTCATCTTTATGCCTTTGATCATGGCATGGATTTGGAGCAGCCGATTTATCAGCAGCCAGTACGTTCGCAAGGCATCGAGATTGGTCGGGATGTGTGGCTCGGTGCGCATGTCGGTATCAAGGACGGAATTAAAATCGCAGATCAGGCCGTGGTGGGAATGAACAGTATGGTGACCAAGAATGTCGAGAAGCGTGCGATTGTCGCCGGTAATCCGGCCCAATTCATTCGCTATCGTGAATAAGCTTTTGGAAGTCAATTGCTTGATACAACAGCCTGACTCAGCAGATGGTTCGATATATTGATCTATATTTGTTCACATAAAAGTTAACATATTTCAAGTCAAGCCTTACAGATTTCGCTGCACATTTTTGAATGCTTATGCTAAGTTAAAAATAACTAAGAAATTTTTATCATAAATAGAAGAGAGGCTAAACATGAAACGTGTCATCGCCTGCATCGACTCATCGCCATGTATAAACGCGCTGGCAGACGCGGCGGCATGGATTGCCAAACAGACTGGCCGTGAACTGGTCCTGTTACAGGTTTTGGATTATTACCCGGCCAGTTATCATCTGGGGGAAATCAGCGGAGTGATTGGCTTTGAAAGTAATGCCATGTTACTGAAAGAACTGGCTGAGCTTGAACAAAAACAAAGTGAAATCGCGCTGGATTATAGCAATAACCTGCTGCAACACATTTCGGAGCGGATTCTGGCAGAACACGGCATTCAAACCACCCATATTCAGGAAAAGGGTGATTTTCTGGAACAAAGCTTTCAGATCCTGCAGCCTGATGATATCGCAGTGATTGGATTACTCGGTGAACGCTCCGCTGAAAAAAACAAACCGATCGGCACCAATGTCGAAAATTTTATTCGTGGGGCCAATTGTACCGTGATGACTGTCGGAGAACAGTTTAAGCCGCCGACACGATTTATTTTCGCCTATGAATATTCACCGACCTGTATCAAGATGATGAAACGGATTGCGGAAAGTGATCTGCTGCGCTTATTGCAATGCCATTTGTTATATATCGGTGATCATGCTGAGATTCTGAATGAGCCTTTGCAATATTTAAATCAGGCTGGTTTAGATGTGGTGCCACAATACCGCTATGGCGATGTCGCAGAAAATATTTTGACCTATCAGCAGGAACTCGGAATTCAGCTGATCGTGTTGGGTGCATTTAGTCACAGTAAAATTCACCAGTTCTTTTTGGGCAGTATTGCGACCACGATTTTCCGGAATTCAAAAGTGCCTTTACTGGTTGCGAAGTGAGAATTGCATAAAATCGCCAAGCGCGAAGTCTAATCGTAAATTGTTACAGCTTGATTTAAAAATGACCAGAGTTATCCTCATATATTGTGGATAACTCTGTGGTTAATATTTATAAGTTAATGTTATTTATGGTAAATATGTCATTGGGTGATTTTTGTTCTTCTTGTTTTATTTCACAATCGCGAGTGCAAAACCATCATGTCCTTTGCTGCCAACCGTTTGTAAAGCAGTGCATGACAAGATACGTGGATGATTTTGAAGCGCTTTAAACATGTCACGAATGCCTTCAATACTTGGTTTATTATTGTCCGGGTTAATGATTTCGCCAGCACGAATCACATTGTCCAGAAAAATAAGTGTACCTGAGTGCGACAGGTTTAAACTGAGTTCCAGATATTCCGGATAACTCTGTTTGTCTGCATCAATAAAGATGAAATCGAAAGCTTCCGTATCTTCAGGCAGGGCTTTAAGCACATCTGCTGCACGGCCGCATTTCAGTTCGACGGTCTGTTTAAGCTGCGCGCGATCAATATTTTCCTGACCCATCGCTGCATGGGTATCACGTCCTTCAATGGTTAGGATATAGCCATCATCCGGCAAAGCACGTGCCAGCCACATGGTGCTATATGCTGCAAATGTGCCGAGTTCCAGTATACGTTTACATTGGTTCATCTGGATTAGCATCTGCAACAACATGCCTTGGTTCGGTGCTACAGCCAGATGATCAGGAAAACCGTGCGCTGCGGTATTCTCAAGAGTTTGATTCAGAATAGGGTCTTCAGGAATTAAATGTGAATCAATGTAGTGATCAATGTCTGTCCACATTTGTTGCATAGTCTTAGCACCTCGATTGCGATGCGTGCATTTTAAACTTTTCGCGGCAGAGCGCAATTTATTGTTCTATAGGTGATGATTTTTTAGGCTCTACAATGTCCTGAATGAACTTTGTAGAGTGGTTGTCATGACTTAGTAATTACACATCGAGGAATTACGGCCTAAACTCGGTCCCCAGGTACGATAACCTTGGGTATCGATGTGGATTTGACCTGAAGCATACATGCCAAGTCCCATATTCAGACTTTGACCATGCTGTACCCAGAACTGACACAATTTGAACTTGGTATTTTCAATATAGCTATAATCTTGTGCCTGCGGATATTCAGGCCCAATCCGGAAATCGATGGCAGAGTTGTACAGATGGCGTGAAGAGTTGGCACCACCGGCACACTGGTTTAAAGGCAGGTCACGATAGACTGACGTGACTTCAAAATCAGTCAGTACATTGGCTGCAACCAGATATTTAAAGACTTTTAAAGTTGGGATCTGATTGGCCCATAATTCACGGCTTGGAATCATGTATTGGGAACGGCCACACTTGGCCCAATCACGTGCAGTACGCATCAATTCGAAACTCGGAATGATATTGCCAACCCCATGACGTTCCAGAAAAACCTCATATTCACGCACGCGTGACAAATTATCCAGTGCCGATACCCAGTGGGTATACACATAAGGCACAGTTTTTGGGTGGGCTTTACGATCGTATTGAACACGTTCTTGTGGAATGTAAATCCGTTTTCCAGCAGGTGTGGTGGCCTGTCCAGGTTGTTTTGTGGTCGTGGTACAGCCCACAAAAACAAGAGGAATTATACAAAGACTCAATAATCCCTTTAACAAGTTCTTCATTTATAGAAATCAGATATTTACAAAATAGCGCTATTTTAGACTAAATATAGGGAGAAATTTGGAGAATATTGCAATGAAATGTGTGCGTTGAGTATAAAAAAGATCAGCATTTGCTGATCTTTTAAAGTTTAAACTAATTACTTTTCAAGGTATTGTAATTTGTCTGCTTTGCCATTCCATTCTTCACGGTCTGCTGGCTGGTCACCAATTTGTGTGATATTTGGCCATTTTTGTGACAGGTCAGCATTCAGTTCAATAAAGACTTCCTGACCTTCTGGTAATTCGTCTTCAGAGAAAATTGCATTTGCCGGGCATTCAGGTTCGCATAACGCACAGTCGATACATTCGTCCGGGTTAATCACAAGGAAGTTAGGACCTTCATAGAAACAGTCTACAGGGCAAACTTCAACACAGTCTTGATATTTACATTTAATACAATTTTCAGTGACAACGAAGGTCATGGCGACAGCTACCTAAAAAATATGGTTCTAATTACGAATGCTGTATTTTAGGCAAAAACAGGGGGAACTAACAATTCCTTTTATTGATATTTGTTATATATAGGGCTGTTAAATTTGAAAAAAGGTCGCATACCGATGAATTACAGCATTCATCGGTATGTTCAGGACATCGACCCTATGCCAGATGAGGTCTAGGACCGAGAATTAACTTGACTGTTTGATCAGGTCTTTGAGCGCATATAACTGCTGCAAGGCTTCACGCGGAGTTAAACTATCTACATCAATATCTTCGAGTAAGTCCAGTGCAGGCGATTCTTTTTCAATTTCGATGATACGTTCTATAGGCTCCATAACTTCAGGCATTGCAAACAGATCATGCTGCGGGCTCAGTGGCTTGGCCTGATGCTGTTTTTCCAGAATCTTTAAGCGGTTTTGCGCTTCTTTAATCACCGCAGCCGGAATGCCTGCCAATTTCGCGACTTGCAAGCCATGACTTTGACTGGCCGGGCCATGTTGCACCTTATGCAATAAAATCAGATTACCATTCAGCTCTTTGGCCGTGACATGGTAGTTATTAATGCCACTTTCCTTATCTAGTTCAGTCAGTTCGAAATAATGGGTAGCAAATAGACATAAACATTGAATGCGTTTGGTCAGATCCAGCACACAGGCCCAAGCCAAAGACAAGCCATCATAGGTACTGGTTCCACGGCCAACTTCATCCATGAGTACCAAAGACTGGCTGGTGGCATGATGCAGGATTTGCGAGGTTTCGGTCATTTCCACCATAAAGGTTGATTTGCCGGTCGATAAATCATCGGCAGAACCAATACGGGTAAAGACACGGTCAACCGGACCTAAAGTTGCAGCTTGCGCTGGAACATAGGCACCACAATAAGCCAGCAACACGATCAATGCAGTCTGGCGCATAAAGGTGGATTTACCACCCATGTTGGGGCCGGTAATGATGGCCATGCGATGGGAAAAATCCAGTCGCGTATCGTTCGGAGTAAAGGCCGATTTACTGAGGGCTTCTACCACTGGATGTCGTCCAGCAGTGATACTTACACCGATTTCAGGGCTAAATTTTGGACGCGACCAGTTGCGTAAACGCGCCTGATGGGCAAAATTAGCAATCAGATCAATCTGGGCAATGGCGCTGCTCATCATCTGTAAACTGCCGATATCCTGACGCAGTTCATCCAGCAGCATTTCAAACAGCATTTTTTCACGGGCCAAGGCACGCGATTCGCTTGATAAGACTTTGTCTTCAAATGCTTTCAGTTCAGGTGTGATGTAGCGTTCGGCATTTTTCAGGGTTTGCCTACGAATATAGTGCTCGGGTGCCTGTTCAGCCTGTGCGCGGGTCAGCTCAATATAATATCCACTGACGCGGTTGTAGCCAATTTTCAGTCCCGGAATGCCGCTTTGTTCACGCTCTTTAATTTCCAGATCAATCAGGAACTGGCTGGCATGATCACGAATCTGACGTAGTTCATCGAGTTCACTGTCAAAACCTTCTGCAATGACATTACCATCACGAAGCAGGACGGGTGGATTTTCCACAATGGCGGACATCAGACGTTGATGTAGATCATGGAAGTCGCCGAGTTCTTCATTGAGTTGTACTAAAAGTTTGGACTGTTGCTGACTGACAATCGGTTGCAGGGCATGGCGTAAAAATGGAATTTGCGCGCAGGCCTGTCGCAATTGCACCAGATCACGTGGACGGGCACTGCCAAGCGCAATACGGCTCAGCACGCGTTCAATATCGCTAATTTCTTTTAGTACCAAACGTACAGGTACTTCGTGGAAACCTTGCAGCAGGGCTTGAATGGCATCCAGGCGCTCATCCAGCAAGGCGGTATCGCGTAAAGGTTGCATCAGGGTGCGACTGAGCAAGCGCCCCCCCATGGCAGTCTGGCAATCATTGATCAGCTGAAATAAGGATGTCCCATGTTCAAATAAAGGCTCAATCAGTTCAAGATTACGGCGTGTCACCGGATCCAAAGCAATAAAATCTGAACTCTGTTCTAGCTGAATCGTGCGGATATGCGGTAACGCAGTTTTCTGGGTTTCTTTGGCGTAGTGAATCAGTGCCGCTGCGGCTGCTTTAGCCAAAGGTAAATGATCAATTCCGAAACCTGAAAGCGTGCTGACGGCAAACTGGTCACATAAGGTTTTTTGTGCATTATTCAGGTTGAAATCAACATTTGGACGTTTGGTGACCGAGATATCCAGTTGCTGTTTGAGTTGTTCGGTCAATGTCGGATCAGCGATATTTTCATCCAGCAGAATTTCGCTTGGCATCAAACGTGCCAGTTCAATCATGAGCTGGTTAAGATCATAATCCTGCTGCTGTACTTTAAATAAGCCAGCGCTGAGATCGAGAAGTGCAATGCCAATCTGATTCTGTTGAATACATAAAGCCACCAGATTCGAGCTTTGATGTGCACCGAGCATGGCATCATCGGTCAGGGTACCTGGCGTAATAATTCGAACCACACCACGCTCAACCGGTCCTTTGCCAGTAACCTCGCCGATCTGCTCGCAGATCACCACGGTTTCGCCTTTTCTGACCAGACGTGCCAGATAGCCCTCGGCTGCATGATAAGGCACGCCCGCCATAGGAATCGGCTGACCATTGGCTTTACCGCGATGGGTCAGGGTAATGCCTAAAATCTTGGCTGCCTTGTGTGCATCTTCAAAGAACAGTTCATAAAAATCACCCATACGATAAAACATCAATGAATGCGGATGCTGCATTTTCACTGACATGTATTGCTGCATCATGGGCGTTAAGGTAGAAAGATCAGCCATAATTTCTGAACTGGTCATTAAAAATAAATCCTTTCAACAAGAGATAAATGCAAATACTGCTCAATAGGCTATGCAGGAAAATTTAAAGCACATTTTCAATCAGGCCAATCCAACATGGTTGAGCACAGGAGATCGAAAATGTGAAATGAATCTGCTGATTCAATTCAGCTTTAAAGCTGTATTGCAGCAAGTCTATCAAATTTAATTTTTAGAAAGAAATGAAATTCCAGATGAATCTTTAAGTCAGCGCTCAGATCTGTCGCTATGGCTTCTTATTCAGCATTATTTGCAATTTTAAAAAATAAACCACCGGATGCGAACATGCGGTGGTGAGTCTAAATCAAGACGATAGTTTATTCCGGATCATAAAGACCAAGATCGGTCAGATGTAATCTGAGAATCCGGCGTAATTCCAGTACGGCTTCAGGCGTTTCCTGAATCGAGTGGCCACCCTTAATGACTTTGCTAGATACAGCACCTTCCAAGTAAGCACTTTCGTATGAAACGATATCATCGCTCATGAGCTTGGTATCTTGCGTATCTACGGTATTGCCGATAATAGAATGAAATTTGATATTTTTAGAAGGCTGAATATCCTCAGTTAATGCAGTAAATTTTGAATTTTCACTGAGATCACTCGGACCATTTTGAATCAGGTCATGCCCCAGTTCTTTGACAAATTCGTTTAACCCAATCTGGCCTTGCAGGGTATCGGCAAAGGCACCCAAAAATGCACCCGGTATACGGATAATTTTACGGGCCAGTTTGGTATGCCAGCGGTCGGCATATTCTGTCCCACGATGCGGAGTTGCTAAGAAAATGGCCCGGGTGAAATTTGGAATAGGTTGCATTTGCAGGCGTGCTTTAAAGAGCGGGTTATCCTTAAACTGTGCAATGCGGGTATTTTGTACCAGCTTGAATGCATCTTGAGTAATATCGGCCTGACTGACCATTAAACGGGCAATCACGCCTCCCATACTATGTCCGACCAGTACCGCATCTTTTTTGGCTGTTGCATTGTTCGCGACCAGGGCAAAGCCTTGCTGAACCAGAGCATTAATTTGAAAACGGCTTTCCAGAATCGGCATATTAGTAGAATAAAATACCTGCCAGACCTGGAAATTTTCCCTTAATACCGGATCACCCATAATATCGTTGGTCAGACGAATCCAGGCTTCAGGACTGCTGGCCAGGCCATGAATCAATACCAGCACTTTCTTGTTCGGATTATAAGGTTCCAGCATGTACAGGTGCGGCATGCTCAGACTGTCTTCGCGATTAATCAGGGTCAGATAGGCTAAACGCCCCAGATTATTCTCGGCTAGCCATAAGCCGTAAGGTGCAGAAAAGTTGGCGGCCAGCGCATATTCTTTCGAAGCCACCTTAATCTTTTCATGCTTATAAGGATCATACAGTTTCAGGTGAAACTCTGAAGTAGATAAAATCTGTTCCGTCGAATTCGCGGATTTGGGTACAGCGGTAATGGTGGTCGCCAGATAGCGGGCTGAATGAATGTTTGGATTGATACCATTTGGATAGTTGTGCTTGAGCGGATCGACAATATATTTTTTATCCTGCTCGGTTTGCTGTGCTTCAGGTAAGACCACTAAAAATTCTGAACCAAAACCATCACGCCGGGTGATAGAACGCAGGCCGGAAAAGTTCATGTTATAGGTGGACATCAGCTGTTCAATGGTCTGGTTTTTCAGCTGCGGAAAATTTTCCAGATCAATGGTGTATACACTGTCACCGACCTGAATGCGCTGGCCGGACTGTTTGGCTTCATAACGTTCAGCATAGCGTTGAATCAGATGAGCAATTGCCAGGTTATAAAAGTCACGAATCTGGACCTGGCGGTTATCAAAAATACGCTCTTGCGGCGCACGCTCGGTTTTAAATAGATAGGCATAGCTATAACGAATGCTTTTATCCAGCATAGTGAGCTGCTGATCCAGACATTTCTGGATGTTCTGCTTGTGTTGTTGCTGTTTTTCCGGTGATCGGGTTTTGTTTAAAATTCCGGTGTTACATTCAGCAGACTTGGCATTTTGTAAGGAGTTGGCTAGATATAATTCACTTGCTGTAGAAAGCAATTGTTCATCTAAAATTTGGGGAATACTTTTCAGATCTTCCACACATTCTTCGGGCTGATCAATACAGATCTGGGCTTCACGACCTGTCATGGACAACACATTCAGACTGGCTTCACTGAGCTTGTCGCGGGTCAAGATGCTGTCACGCTCATTGTTCAGCGTGACATTAATGGCCTGTTCCTTAACACTCACCACCTGACAGCCGCTGAGTACGCTGGTGATGAGTAAAGTGCACAGCATTAATCTTTTATTTATTTTTTCGTGCATAAAACTTTTCACTGAATTCAAGTTATAAAGCGGGATAATGTTTTGTATTTTACTAATTTTTTCCCATAAAAATAGACCGCCGTAGCAGTCTATTTGTAATCAAATTGAAGCGAATCTTGATTATGGGGTCACCGGTGCTGTTGCTGGGTCTGTAGCCGGAGCGGGTGTTGATGTTTGCAAAATTTGCCAAACATTCCAGCGACCATTTTTCTCAATTTCCTGAATCAGACGGTCTGCTACTTCAGCTTCTTGCGGATATTTCACCTTATAGTTCGCCAAGGTTTGAGTGGCATTTTTTTTCTGTTCCAATGCAATATAGTTATTGGCTGCAGAAAGATAAGCCTCCTGAACGCCAGCTTTCATGGCTTTGTCCAGATAAGCGATGGCTTCACGTTGACCACCGCCTTCAGACAGACCAAAACCAAACCAGAAGTTGACTTCAGGATCATCCGGGTTAATTTTGAGAATACGCTGGGCATAGGTCAGGGAATTGGTGGTATAAACTGAACCCAGATCCAGGTTACGTGCCATCACGCTGGCTTTAAAAGCACGCATCAACACATCAAAAGAGGCATTTGGACGGGCCGCTAAAGTATCCAGTTGTCGGGTGACTTCACGCAATTTGGCTTCAAAACCACGGCGTTCCTGACGATCGCTGAAACGTGGTGGATAATGACGTGCCTTACCTTCGACCATTTGCAGGAAATCGTCAATTTCGGTGATATCGATTTCATTTGAATTGGCAAGTGCTGCATAACGCATTGCACGTGTATTGCTATCTACCACTGGAATAATCAGTTTATTCACATCCAGGGTCAGTTGCTTGGATGGATCATTAGGATCCGTCACCACCATCTTGGTTACAGGCTGCGCTGCAGCTTTTTTCAAATGCACTTCAAATTCAGGCGGTTCATTATAATTGAATGGATTTAAAGCATAAAATGGTGGGCTCAGTTCAGGCTCTACAAAAACCACTTGATCCACAGGTTTCTCAGCAGATTTCTGAGGAGTGGTGGAACACGCAGTAATTGTGAATGCTAAGCAAGCAAGTGCCAAGGGCTTAAAGGTCATAATAGTCATCCATTCTGTTATTTTTAAAACATCTATTCAAAAATTGCATGATCGTCAGTCTATGAAAAGTATAACGATCATGCAAGTAAACCCGTGTTACAGAGTGAAGTGTGATATTCAGGCTTTGGATTGGCTGGTTTGCGCTTCACATTCACGGCGCGCTTCTTCCAGAATCTCCAACTCTTTTTTACTCAAAGGCTGGCCATCCTGTTGCTGCTTGTTAAAGGTCGGATCTAACAAAGAAAGACGATTGCACAAGTTGTTCATGCGTTTTTCATTTTGCTGAATGCGATCCAGCAGAATCCGCATGCCTTCCAAAATCGGATCGGACTGGTCTTCAGTTGCGGCATAGGGCTGGAAACCGATACTTTCTGCATAGTCACGACGACGCGCTTCAGCATCATCTTTGGGTTTGTCTTTGGTGATAAAACGTGCCGGGTTGCCCACAGCTGTGGCGTTCTCAGGAACCGCTTTGGTGACGACCGCATTAGAACCGACTTTGGCATTTTTACCTACGGTAAATGGTCCAAGAATCTTGGCACCAGCACCGACTACCACGCCATCTTCTAGCGTTGGATGACGTTTACCTTTATTCCAGGTGGTTCCACCCAAAGTCACGCCGTGATAAAGCGTCACGTCATCGCCAATTTCAGCGGTTTCGCCAATGACTACACCCATACCGTGATCGATAAAGAAACGGCGGCCGATTTTTGCGCCTGGATGAATTTCAATGCCGGTGGCAAAGCGGCTAAACGAAGACAACGCACGCGCAGTTCCTTTACAGTCTTTGTTCCATAGCTCATGTGCCATGCGATGCATGATCAGCGCATGAATGCCAGGATAAGTGGTTAAGACTTCTAAGGTATTGCGTGCTGCAGGATCGCGCGCAAAGACAGCTTTTATATCTTCTTTGAGCTGTTTTAGCATTAGATTTGATCCTCGTCCTGTGATGATGTGTGTGAAGATTTTTTCCAGGTACCGTTGTTCAATGCCTGAACACGGCTGAAAATACCACGAAGTAAGTGATATTCCATACGATCTAATTGTATACGTCCAAAGAGGCGACGCAAGCGTAAAGGCAATAATCTTGGATTTTTTGGATCCATAAATTCAATTTCTACCAACATTTTTTCCAAGTGTGGATAGAACTGTTCCATCTGCGCATGATTGACCAAGGGTTCATCCCATTCCATTTCAATGCCATCAATGACTTGCATGGTCGCTTTAGCATCACGTGGTTGTTCAATTTGACTCATCGTTGCCATGCGCATCTCATAGCAGATCACCTGAATCGCCTGAGCTACATTCAGTACGCCGTAGTCCGTATTCACAGGAATAGTCAGATGATAATTGGCCATCGCCAGTTCTTCATTGGTCAGACCACGGTCTTCGCGGCCAAATAGAATCGCGACTTCCTGCTGATCTTGTACCACGGCGGTCATGGCTTTTTCAGCGGCAGGGCGCACATCTAACAGCGGCCAGGGAATGGTACGGCTGCGTGCGCTAGTACCGAATACAATCTGACAGTCTTTAATGGCATCTTCAAGTGTTTCTACAATCTCGATCTGCTCGATCAGGTCAGTTGCACCCGCGGCCAGCGCATCAATATCCGGATGTGGATAGGTTTTCGGTGCCACCAGAACCAGCTTAGACAAGCCCATGGTTTTCATGGCACGTAGGGCACTGCCGATATTGGCAGGTAAAGTGGTATTGACCATGACAATACGCACATGGGAGAGATGTGCTGAAACAGCAGCATTGTCAATTTGACTCATGAGGATTCCAATTTTAAGGTGTTTTAAAGATCAGGATTTATGAATATTGCGGCTGGGATTCAGCCTGATACAGTTCCAGTGCATCATCCATGCTCATGCCCACAGGCGGCGGAGGAATATCCACCGGCTTGGCCTGTTCATAGGACATAGCTTTGGCAGCTTTGGACTTGACCTGATACTCAATATGCAAGGCTTCTTTACCAAAATAGTCACGCAATTTGGCTAAGAGCTCATCCAGTGGGGCGACTTTCCAGTTGAGACCCAGATGCAGTTCAGTCGTGGCATACGGATAGTCCAGATACAGAATCACCGGAATATGTGCGGACATATCAACATTGCAATAAGGAGTCAGAATCTGCTGCAAGTCCCGGCTCAAGCTCTTGCTGAAATGCTCGGCTGTGAGAGTGATCTTGATGCTATTGGCACGTTTCTGGCGAATTTCATTCAGGCTGAATGCTTTGGTGAGGCGTCCCATCGGACGGTCAAAGCCTTCACGCTCATAGATTTCGCCTTCAATCACCACCACTTTATCGAGCTGGATAATCTCTTTAAAGCGGTTGAAGCGTTCGTGATTGGCTGAAATTTCAATCCGTGCCGTACCATCATCCAGTGTCATCATCATCCGGTTCGGGAAATTGGCAATATCCACCACCAGTCCTGCAAACACGGTGGTCACACCACGGCGTGTTGGCGTCAGCTCATTGATCTGACTAGGCACAAAGGCTTTCAGTTCATTGCGATACACATCAATCGGGTGACCGGTTAAATACAGACCAAGTGTATCTTTTTCACCTTTCAGACGAACTTCATCTGCCCATGGTTTGACTGGCTTAGATGGCTTGCGCTGAACTTCTTCCACTTCGCCAAACAGGTCCATGATGCCGGTTTCACGATTGGAACGTGCCTGTTCCGCAGCTTGAACCGCTTCAGGCAGTTGCGCCATCAGGTCGGCGCGGTCAATGCCTAAGCAATCCAATGCACCTGAACGAATCAGTGCTTCCAGAGTACGCTTATTGATTTTTTTCAGGTCAATACGATGACAGAAATCAAACAAGTCACGGAATGAACCTTCTTGCGCACGCGAGTCAATCACTGACTGCATCGCCGCTTCACCGACGCCTTTGATCGCACCCAGACCATAGACAATGGTTTGCTCATCGATAGCATGGAATTGATACAGCGACATATTCACTGACGGCGGTAAAACTTCCAGATTATTCTTGCGACAGTCATCAATCAGGAATACCACGTTGTCGGTGTTCTGCATCTCCGAGGTCAATACTGCCGACAGGAATTCAGCCGGATAATGCGCTTTCAGCCATGCAGTTTGGTAGGCAACCAAAGCATAGGCAGCCGCATGCGATTTGTTAAAACCATAGCCGGCAAACTTTTCCATATAGTCAAAGATATGGTTGGCCGTAGCTTCATCAATGTCTTTTTTCGATGCACCTTCAATAAAGATCTGGCGCTGTTTGACCATTTCTTCCGGTTTTTTCTTACCCATGGCCCGACGTAACAAGTCCGCGCCACCGAGGGTATAGCCGGCACAATACTGTGCAGCCTGCATTACCTGTTCCTGATACACCATAATCCCGTAGGTGGGTTCTAGTACGCCTTCAAGCAAGGGATGCAGATATTCAAAATCGCCACCATGCATCCGGTGGATAAAGTCAGGAATCAGATCCATCGGGCCTGGACGGTACAGCGATACGAAGGCAATAATTTCTTCAAACTTGCTCGGGCGTGCCTCTTTCAGCATCTTCTTCATGCCCACGGATTCAAACTGGAATACCGCGGTGGTGTTGGCATTGGCAAAGACCAGATATGCGTCTTTATCTTCAAGCGGGATATAAGCAATATCTAAAGGTTTATCCGCTTTGATGCGTTTATTGATATTTTTAACCGCATCTTCAATCACCGTCAGGTTACGCAAACCCAAGAAGTCAAACTTCACCAGACCTGCAGATTCGACATCGTCTTTATCGAACTGTGCCACGCGTCCGGTACCATCGGCATCACACATGACCGCAGAGAAATCGGTAATTTTGGTTGGCGAGATCACCACACCACCGGCGTGTTTACCGGTGTTTCGGGTAATACCTTCCAGTTTCAGTGCCATTTCCCAGATTTCGGCTGCATCGTCATGGTCTGGATTGGATGGATTGGTGACGATATCTTTAAGCTGGGGTTCAGCTTCTAGTGACTCAAGCAGGCTTAGACCTAAAGGCTTGGTCGGAATCATTTTCGAGATACGATCCGCCAAGCCATAAGATTTACCCAAAACGCGGGCAACATCACGAATCGCACCTTTGGCCGCCATAGTGCCGAATGTTGCAATCTGGGAGACCGCATCACGGCCATAGGTACGTGCTACATAGTCAATCACGCGGTCACGGCCTGCGATACAGAAATCGACGTCGAAGTCGGGCATCGAAACACGTTCCGGGTTCAGGAAACGTTCGAACAGCAGTTCATAACGCAGCGGGTCAAGATCGGTAATTTTTAAGCTATAGGCGACCAGTGAACCTGCACCCGAACCACGGCCCGGACCGACCGGAACGCCGTTACTTTTCGACCACTGAATGAAGTCCATCACGATCAGGAAGTAGCCCGGGAATCCCATCGAGTTAATGATGTTAATCTCGTATTCGATACGCTCATCATAAGGCTTGCGGATTTCTGGCCAGTCTTCATCACGTTGTTCAGGCGGATACAGGAAATTCAGGCGTTCTTCCAGACCTTCTTTGGACAAGTGTGCAAAGAAGGTATCAATGGTATGACCTTCAGGAATCGGATAATCAGGCAGGAAGTATTTGCCCAGTTGCAGCGTCACATTACAGCGTTTGGCAATGTGATAGGTGTTCTCAATCGCAGATGGAATATCCGAGAACAGCGCCGTCATTTCTTCAGCAGATTTGAAATATTGTTCAGGTGAATAGGTTTTAGGGCGGCGGTTGTCACCAAGCACATAACCATCTGCAATACATACCCGTGCTTCATGCGCTTCATAATCTTCACGGGTCATGAAATGCACATCATTATGTGCGACCACACCGATATTGTATTTTTTTGCCAGCTTAACGGCTTCCAGAATAAAGTTATCTTCATCCGGACGATTGGTACGGGTCAGGGCAAGATAAACACGATTACCAAATTTTTCGACCCATTCTTCTAGTAGCGGTTCCGCTTTTTGCGGATTTGAACTCATCAGCATTTTGCCGACATCGGAATGCATGCCGAGCAGGGCAATCATGTCCTCAGGCTGATTTAAAATCCATTGTTTTTGAACGCAGGGAATATCCAATTGCTGGCCACTGATAAAGCCTTCAGATACTAATTCAGTCAAATTACGCCAGCCGGTATTGGTCATGGCCAATAAGGTCATGCGATGTTCGGCATCATTCAGGCGAATTTCAGAACCCAGAATCGGCTTGATGCCTTTGCTCAGACATTTGCCATAGAACTTGACGGCAGCATGCAGGTTAGAAAGATCCGTGAGCGCAAGGGCAGGCATCTGTTCTTCTTCGGCAGCTTTGACCAAGTCAGGTATCCGTACGATGGATTCAGTAATCGAAAATTCTGTATGAATACCAAGATGAACAAAGTGCATAGATGAGTCCCTGCTAAAACCATTGAATAGTTTAACATGGGATTTATTGTTTCAGTTTGAAATTGAGGGGAAATGGCTAACTTTTAGGTCAAGTTTGAATTTGATTTTTTAAGCTGATTATTTAGTTAGTTGTTAGAAGATATTTTCTTTTACTTTTGACGGGACAAAAGTAACAAAACCCCTTTGTTGATCTGATGGCACTTCCATGTGCCACAAATCAACGGGCGACTTCCTGTCGCCGTGGCACGTATCAAATAGTTGCAGGACTTTACTTTGAAATAATGAGAAAGGGATCGTAAGTATTAAAAACAATAAAACCCTCTTTTTAGAGGGCCTTATTCATACATAAAAACTAGCTTAACGAAGTCGGGATAACCAGTCACCGAGGCTTTGTACAATCTGCACTAGAATCAGTAATACAATCACCGTCATGATGACTACAGAGGTATCAAAACGCTGATAACCATAAGAAATCGCTAAGTCACCAATACCACCCGCACCGACAGCACCGGCCATTGCCGTTGCACCAATCAAACTGATGGTAGCAGTAGTCAAGTTTAGAATCAGTGAGCTACGCGCTTCCGGCAGAATAAACTTAAAGATAATTTGCATTGGCGTCGCGCCCATGGCTTGGGCAGATTCGATAATACCCTCATTCACTTCGAGTAAAGATGTTTCAATCAGGCGACCAATGTATGGACCGACATAAATGGTTAATGGAACAATCGCTGCCCATGTACCAATCGATGTGCCGACAATTAACTTGGTCAGTGGAATGACTGCGATTAGCAGGATAATAAACGGCAGCGAACGTAGCGCATTCACAATCGGATTGAGACCGTGATAAATCACACGATTCGGCAGAATTCCATTCGGACGTGTTACCAACAGGGTAATCGCCTGAATAAAGCCCCAGATACAGCCAAATAGCATCGCGAAGAACACCATATGAAAGGTTTCTTGCAGCGCTGTCACAAACTGATCTATCGACAGGGAGCTTTTCCAGAACGGCGCCGTGATCGTTGTTAGCCACTGTACAATCAAATCTCTCATGCCTGTACTCCCGCCTGATCGACTTGTACGCCGTGTTGTTCAAGGAATTTTATTGCTGCTTGAATTTCTTGTGCATCACCCAGTAGCTGAATAAACATCTGGCCAATCACCGTGCCATTAATTTCGGTCATATTGGCAAATAGAATATTTAAACTGATATTAAATTGTTTAATCACCGCTTGAATCACGGTTTCCTGAGCCGAACTGCCGAGGAATTTCAGGCAATAAATACTGTTGTGATTCTGGTTTTCCAGATTGGTCAGAATATTGACTGGTAAATGCTGCTGTAATACGGTCTGAATGAAATTCTTGGTGGTCGGGTGCTGTGGTTGACTAAATATTTGTAAGGTACTACCGGTCTCAATTACGTCACCTTTTTCCATCACGGCGACATAATCACATACAGTTTCAATCACATCCATTTCATGGGTAACCATAACAATGGTGATGCCTTGTTCTTCGTTAATTTTTTTAAGTAGCTGTAGAACAGATTTGGTGGTTTGTGGGTCCAGTGCAGAAGTCGCTTCATCACAGAGTAAAATTTTTGGATGATTGGCAAGGGCACGAGCGATCCCGACACGCTGCTTTTGACCGCCAGACAATTCATCTGGAAATGCATGACGTTTATGTTTCAGGTCAATAAAGTCTAATAATTCTTCGAGGCGTTTTTCTCGTTCTGCCTTGCTCCAGCCCAGGAGTTTCATTGGCATTTCGATATTGGCTGCCACGGTTTTGGTTTGCATTAAATTGAAATGCTGGAAAATCATCCCGATGCTGGCACGTTCTTGACGCAATGCTTTGGCATCAAGTGCGGTAAAGTCTGTTCCGTTAATGATAATCCGGCCTGAGCTTGGGCGCTCAAGCAGGTTGATCAGACGGATGAGGGTGCTTTTACCGGCACCACTATAACCGATGATGCCAAAAATACTGCCGGTTGGAATCTGAAGATTAATCTGATTCAAGGCATGCAAGGTTTGACCCTTAAGCTCATACTGTTTTGAAATATCTTTAAATTCAATCATAGTGTCAAAAACTGCATCACGGATAAAAAAACAGGCAAGAAATCGTCCTTGCCTGTTCTAAAAGTCTATTATAGTACTATTTTGATTCAGTTAAATACGTCACCGGTTTGTTTACCGCAACTTTCGTACCACCAAAATGTTCATCAACATATGCTTTTACTGCTGGCGTATGATACAACGCACCTACTTTTTGCAGGACTGGATCGTTTTGACGGTCTGCTGCAACCGCTAATACGTTGACGTTCATTTTTGTGCTTTGATCAATTGGCTCATAGTAAATCGCATCTTTTAATACGTTTAAACCACCTTCCATTGCCAGGGTATTGCCCAGCACAATCGCATCCACTTCGTCTTTTACGCGTACTGCAGTCGCCATTTGAATCGGCTTAATCACGATTTGTTTTGCATTTTCGGTCACATCAGACGTTGTGCCTTTGACATTGTCAAAACCAGCTTTTAACTTAACCAGACCTGCCGATTGTAAAAGCAATAATGCACGTGATTCGTTTGCGCCGTCATTCGGAATGGCAATGGTCGCACCGGTTTTAAACTCATTCAAAGATTTTACTTTGCTTGAGTAAATGCCCATTGGCTCTAAATAAGTGGTAGATAGAGGCGCAATTTTGGCTGTGTTGGCATCGTTATAAGCCACCATATAGGCATAAGACTGGAATGCATTCACATCAATTTCTTTGTTGGCTACTGCCGTGTTCATTGACACATAGTCAGTGAAATTTTTCACATCAAGTTTGATGCCAGCTGCTTTGGTTTCAGGCAGGGTCGCGATATAACGCCATACGTCTGCATCTGAACCGGTCGAAGCCATAGTTACAGTTTGAAGACCATTTGCATCTTTAGTTTGCGCTGCATCAGTGGCAGGCGCTTCCTGTTTACCACACCCAGTTAAAGTCAATACAGAGGCACTCAAGATAACGCCAAGTAACTTTTTCATGAAATTGTCCTAATTCTATTCTTGCCTAGAGTATAAGCATTTTTAAATCGTGTTAAATAAGAGTTTTATTACGATCTAAGTAGGTGGCTTGATCATTGCTAAGGAGGGCTTGAGATCAGAAGATGCAAGCGTGCAGCAACAGTTCTGATGAACTTGATCAAGTCAGAGGCAGCCCAAATCTGATGTACTTGATCTATTTTGGAGAGAGAAAATAGATATTTTATAAGTACATGGAAAGGTTTAGGGGCTCTGAAGTTGTGGATATCATAGCAATAAATCTATATTCGATATACTGGATAGAAAAGCCTTGCTTATCTCTTTAGTCGAATATAAAAAAGATCTTTTAAAGAAAATATTAATTAAAACAATATATTATTTATATTGAAAATATGGCTTTAATAGATATGTCTAAATACTGATCTTTATAAGATTTTGTAAGATAGAAATATAAAAAATGCATATAGATAAATTAAAGAAAATATCTGATTTTTGGCAAATTAAGAAAATTCTATCATTAACGAGATAAATCTTTCCTTTATATTAACTAAGCTTAGTATCTGATCTTGGTCTTCTCAGGTCATGATACTACAAGCTTGTTTTAACAGAAGGGAATATACAGATAATCTGAACGCTGTTTTTCATAGAGTACGTGTCTACACAAGATATGATCGGCAGGTACAAGTGGATGATCAAACTCTCCCACTTTTTCTAAGCCAATATTTTGCATGACACGTTCTGATGGTGTGTTGATGCAGGCAGTAAAAGAAATGACTTTCTCTAGGCGCAGGGTTCTAAAGGCATATTTCAGTACCGCTTTGGCTCCTTCAGTTGCATAGCCTTGGTTCCAGTATTGCGGTAACAAGCGCCAGCCAATTTCAGGGGCATCGGCAATTTTAAGCTCAGGTGGATGCACGTGTAAGCCAATAAAACCGATGAATTCGCCTGTAGCTTTGAGTTCTACGGCAAGGAGTCCCCAACCACGTGTATCAATAGCATTACGAATACGTTCAAGAAAAGCAGTTGCCTCAGCCGCATCGAGTTTTTTAGGGAAGTAGCGCATGACCTCGTCATCTGCACACATTTGGATAAATGGGGCAGTGTCGGAATCTTGCCATTGGCGAAGGATGAGGCGAGGGGTTTGGATATCAGTCATCATAATAGCTAAGCTTACTGAATAATCATTGGTTGTAAAAATATGTAATATTACTAAAATAGAAGAAAATTAAATTAATTCAAAGTACTTATGAAAAAATATCAAATTTTTATATCATCTACATATCTAGATTTAATAAATGAAAGACAAGCTGCTGTGGAAGCAATTTTAAAAGCTGGTCATATTCCTGCTGGTATGGAGCTATTTACAGCATCAAATAAAAGTCAGTGGGAAATTATTAAAAAATGGATTGATGAATCTGATATTTATATGCTGATATTAGGTGGTCGTTATGGATCTATCGAGACTGAATCAGGATTAAGTTATACTGAGTTGGAATATAATTATGCATTAGAACAAAACAAACCTTTATTTGCAGTGGTTATGCAAGATCATGCACTTCAAGCAAAAATTAAATTGGATGGATCTGCTGTTTTAGAACTTGAGAACCAAGCTAAATTTAAAGATTTTAAAACTAAGGTTACATCTTACATGTGTTCGTTCTTTGAAGATAATAAAGATATCAAATTAGCAGTACATGAAAGTATTGGGCAACTACAAAAAGAAAATCAGGTGGTCGGTTGGATTAGAGCAGGTTCTGTACAGAATCCTCAAGAGTATTTAGATCAGATCATGGGGCTACAACAAGAAATTAGCAAACTGAACCAAGAGAATATCGTATTAAAAAGACAGAAAACAAGTAATAATACATCAGAAGAAATTGTGGGGTTAATTGAGTTATTTTCTCAAGAAAAGGTTAGCTTAAAGAGAATACAATCAGAAGAAAATAATTTCCCAGATGAGATTACTGTATTAAAAGCAATAAAAAGTTTTAAAGATAAATTGACAGTTGGTGCAAACAACTCAATGAATTCATCAGATTATGATTATTTTATATTCTATGATTTGGCACCAAAATTAATCATCCATAATTTAATGCAACAACAGAAACTAACAAATACGGGCACAGCAAGTAAAGTGATAATTACTGATAAAGGTAAAGAGCTACTAGCTTACATTGTAAAAAATAAATTATAAAAAATAAAAAAACCCCGAACGAATCGGGGTTTTTGATACTTAACCGAAATTAAGAATTTTCACGAGCAACTGCGCGGTAACCAATATCTTTACGATATTGAACGCCGTCGAAAGTCACTTTTTCACAAAGCTCTAACGCTTTTGCTTGCGCTTCACCAATGGTATTACCGAGTGCAGTCACACAAAGTACACGACCGCCAGCAGTTACGATGTCGCCATTTTCATTGGCTTTAGTGCCTGCATGGAACACTTTCGCATCAGTCATTTCAGTGTCTAAGCCTGAAATCACATCACCATTGCTTGAAGTTTCTGGGTAGCCTTTTGACGCTAAAACGATACCAACAGTCTTGCGCTCATCCCATTCAGCTTCAGCAGGTAAGTTACCTGCAATACCAGCTTCAACGAGATCCACCAAAGATGATTTTAAACGCATCATGATTGGCTGAGTTTCAGGATCACCAAAACGACAGTTAAACTCAATTACTTTTGGTTGACCTTGTTCGTCAATCATCAAACCAGCGTATAAGAAACCTGTATAAACATGCCCGTCTTTTTTCATACCTTCAACGGTAGGACGCATCACTTCATTCATGGTTTTTTCAAATACGTCAGCAGTCACAACAGGCGCAGGAGAGTAAGCACCCATACCGCCAGTGTTTGGACCTTGGTCACCTTCAAAAATACGCTTATGGTCTTGAGATGTTGCCATTGGCAAGATGTTGTCGCCATCGATCATACAAATGAATGATGCTTCTTCACCAGCAAGGAATTCTTCGATCACTACGCGAGAACCTGCATCGCCAAATTTGTTGCCTGCAAGCATGTCATCAATTGCTGCAAATGCTTCTTGATTGGTCATGGCAACGATTACGCCTTTACCTGCAGCAAGACCATCAGCCTTGATCACGATTGGCGCACCATTTTTCTCAACAAATGCTTTCGCAGCATCTACTTCAGTAAATACGTCATAGAAAGCCGTTGGAATGTTATGGCGTTTAAGGAAGTGTTTAGCGAATGCTTTAGAGCCTTCAAGCTGCGCAGCAAATTGAGTTGGACCCCAAATTTTAACGCCAGCTTCACGGCATGCATCTACAACACCATTTACAAGTGGTGCTTCAGGACCAACAACCACTAAATCAACCGCATTGCTTTTTGCAAAGTCGATAATCGCAGCATTGTCTAAAATATTTAAGGCAACATTTTCGCATTTATTTTCTGTTGCAGTACCTGCATTACCCGGTGCTACAAATACTTTTGCGACTTTATCATCTTGCGCGATTTTCCATGCAAGTGCATGTTCACGACCACCATTACCCAAAACTAAAATATTCATTAAAAAAAATCCTTCTGAAATAGAATCCCCCTAAATCCCCCTTTGATAAAAGGGGGACTCCCTTCGCTCTACTATGATATAGAAAACCCTCCTTTATTAAGGAGGGCTAGGGAGGATTTAAAATTAATTAGTGACGGAAGTGACGCATACCAGTGAACACCATTGCAATACCAGCTTCGTCAGCCGCAGCAATCGTTTCTTCATCACGCATAGAACCACCCGGTTGGATAATGCATTTGATACCCGCTTTCGCAGCGTTATCAATACCATCACGGAATGGGAAGAATGCGTCAGACGCCATGACAGCACCCTCAACCACCAAGCCAGCATGTTCAGCTTTAATTGCAGCAATACGAGCAGAGTTAACACGGCTCATTTGACCTGCGCCAACACCAATGGTTTGACGGTTTTTAGCATACACAATCGCGTTAGATTTTACGTATTTCGCTACTTTCCAAGCGAAGATCATGTCATCGATTTCTTGTTCAGTCGGCGCACGTTTGGTGACTACTTTAAGATCATCTTTAGTGATCATGCCCAAGTCTTGATCTTGAACTAACAAACCACCGTTTACGCGTTTGTAGTCAAGTTGCGATTGACGCGCATCGATTGCTGGAAGTTCGCCACATACAAGTACGCGTACGTTTTTCTTCGCGCCTGTTACTTCAAGAACGCCTTCAGCAACGCTCGGTGCAATGATCACTTCAACGAATTGACGATCTACAATCGCTTGTGCAGTTGCAACGTCTAATTCACGGTTGAATGCAATGATGCCACCGAAAGCAGATTCAGGATCTGTTGCATACGCAAGATCATAAGCTGCTTGAATACCGTCTAAAGATACTGCAACGCCACATGGGTTAGCGTGTTTAACGATCACACAAGCAGGCTTCGCAAATGATTTCACACATTCAAGTGCTGCATCAGTATCTGCGATGTTGTTATAAGAGAGTTCTTTACCTTGAAGCTGTTTCGCTGTTGAAACAGAAGCTTCAGTCGCTGTGTCTTCTACATAGAATGCAGCAGCTTGATGCGGGTTTTCACCGTAACGAAGGTCTTGAACTTTGTTCAATTGAGTATTGAAAGTACGTGCAAATTTGTCTGCCTGACCTTCTTCTTTACCTACGCGAGCGCCTAAGTAAGATGCGATCATGCCGTCATATTGAGCAGTATGTTCAAATGCTTTTACTGCTAGGTCAAAACGAGTTGCATGAGATAAAGCACCCTCAGCTTTAAGCTCGGCAACGACAGTTGCATAGTCAGAAGCATTTACGATGATACCTACAGATGCATGGTTTTTTGCTGCAGCACGAACCATGGTAGGACCACCGATGTCGATGTTTTCGATAGCATCAGCAAGTGAACAGTTTGGTTTGGCTACCGTTGCAGCAAATGGATAAAGGTTTACAACGACTAAATCAATAGCATCAATGTTGTGTTCAGCCATCACAGCTTCGTCTAGACCACGACGAGCCAGGATACCCCCATGAATTTTTGGATGTAGTGTTTTTACACGGCCGTCCATCATCTCTGGAAAACCTGTATGCTCCGAAACTTCAACTACAGCCACATTATTGTCTTTCAACAATTTGTAGGTACCACCTGTAGATAAAATTTCTACCCCTAGAGCAGCAAGTTCTTGTGCAAATTCAACAATACCAGTCTTGTCAGACACAGAGATTAAAGCGCGTTTAATAGTCATGATCTTCGTCACAGTTTTCAAGGAACAGAATAAAACAAAATCAGCAATTTACAGGTTAAAAAAAATGCCTGCGGAAGCCGCAAGCATTTTATCATTTATTCACTCATTAAACCGTGAGCTTTTAACTTTTTACGTAAAGTACCACGGTTGAGTCCGAGGATCTCGGCAGCACGTGTTTGGTTACCACGTGTATATTCTAGAACTACAGATAGAAGAGGTTTCTCCATTTCTGCTAGCACCATGTCGTATACCTGAGATGGTTGCTCGCCCTGCAGTTGTGCAAAATAGTGGCGAACTGCGCGATCTACGTGGATACGTAAAGCAACATCAGATTGTGCAGTAAAAATAGGAGATTTGCTATTCATGCGAATTAATCCGAAAAACAAATATCACTTGGGTAAAGTGATATATAAAAGTGGTCTAGAAATTGAAATGAACTCCATTTTAGATCCTAAAACGGAAGTTCTAAAACTTAGTCATTACATTGAGCCTGTAGCTTGACACATCTCTGCGATTTGGTCGAAAAATAAGCGTAACAATAGTTAAAGTTTTGTTACTGACCAAAATCAAAACAAAAAAATCTGCACGATACGCAATAAATTTTATAGCGCATTAGGCAAGACTGTATTTGTTGTGAAAAAGTCGCGAGGAGTTGCAGCACATAGCTTTCGTGGCGCGTATCATACCATTGTCTAAGCAAAAGTGAGCAAGAAAACTGCATTTTTTTTAACTTTTTTTAATTTTTTAATGCTTTCTCAGTAGATTAGGGGCGAATTATTTCCAAAGTATAGCGATCAAAGCTTTTGCGATCGACTGGAAGCTTAAATTTGAATTTAAACGGGCTGTTTTTCGGAATGCGCTGAATATTGACTAAACTTTCAATCAAGTACTCTTCGGAGGACAGGTTATAAGTTGCAATCACTTCACCGCGATGTTCCAGATTGATTCTTAAAATTGGTAAAGCCAGACTACGGTCATGAAAATTAATCAGCTCACCGCTAAACTCAGCTTCATTATTACCGGTTGCCTTGATTTTGACTTTATTAACCTGAATTAGTGTGTAGTATTTTTCCAGATTGGAACAATTAAACACTTCACAAGCACTGTTAAAGGCCAGACTCATGACGTGACTGTTTTTGATGTATTGCGGATTGAACCAAAAAAATTGAAACAGCAGCAGGCTAAACAGCGACAGATTGAGTAAACTCCAGCCTATATAGTACATTGGCCCGCGCTTAGCCTGCTTTTCTGCCTGATCTTCCCAGTTCATGCTCGGTAGGACTGAAATCGGTTCGGTACTGAAATAATTCAAGTTATTTAAATAGGTTTCCAGATCAATATTGGAATGTTCAACTTTTTGGTCAAAAATCTGTAGCAGGCTATGACGATGCTGCTGATCCGTGTGATAAACACCTGGTCTATTTTGAGCATCAGTTTTGCTGAATTCGCTGGAGCTCGACTGAGCGTGAGACATTGAGGCGGTGACCGAATTCCGGGTTTCGGTCACCAAATGCGATAAGGCATTAAATGAGGTGGTACATTTGGGACAGCAAACCATACCCTGCGCAACGGTGAGTTGAGCAACTGTGACTTTATAGGTGGTGGAACAGGTAGGGCAATGGGTTCTTTTGTCACTCATGGATTATTTATAGGCTCATTCATTCTTATGGCGTTTACCCGAGATACGGCACCAGTGCTCATCTCGTTTTTCTACTTCTAATATATCAAAATAATTTGAGTAAATGCTAGTAACATCAGCAACTTGCTCTTCAATTACTCCGGCAAGTGCGAACTGTCCCTCAGATTTAATTAAAGTTGCGAACTCAGGAGCCAGCATCATCAGTGGTGCTGCCAGAATATTGGCAACAAAGACGTCAGCTTTGGTATTGCCGAGCTCATCTCTAAATTCTTCTGGCAGTCCGACATAAAGCTTGTCCAGTACGCCATTCAGTTCAGCATTTTGCTGAGTCGCCAGTACAGCTTGTGGATCGATATCAGTGGCATATGCTTTTTTCGCACCTAAGAGAAGTGCAGCTACCGCGAGAATGCCTGAGCCACAGCCATAATCGATGACAATTTTATCTTTCACATCAATCTTTCCGAGCCATTGTAAGCACAGGAAAGTTGAAGCGTGGTTGCCTGTTCCGAAAGCCAGACCTGGATCAAGCTTGATGTTCACCGCCTCGGCATCAGGTGCTTCCATCCACTCCGGTACGATCCAGTATTTATCAGCAATCTGAATGGGCTCATAGGCATCCATCCAAGTACGTTCCCAAGCCTGATCTTCAATCAACTCATGACGGATCGGAGCATCTGGCATTTGTGCACGAATAAAGGTTTCTAGTGCGGCAACATCGATTTCTTCGCCTTCTTCCTGCGCATAAATACCGGTCACAATCACTTTATTCCAGAGTGGCGTTTCACCTGGAAGTGGTTCCAGCAAATCCTGGTTTTCAGCATCATCCAAAGTCACACTCACTGCGCCTAGCGAGCTGAGTAATGTCTCAGTAAAATCAACCTGAGCCTGTTCAACCATAATATGAATTTGTAACCACTTCACAGAAATAACCTTTATACATTTTTCAAAAAGCTATTGTAACGGAAGTTCAGACTCAACGCTGCTATCTTCTTGATCCATTCCCAAAATAAAAAGGATGCCTGAGGCATCCTTTGAACAGTTCCAGAGCTTATCTAATCCAGATTCGTTAAAGGTGTTTGCGCCGGGAGTGGTGCAAGCCGATTCAATAGACTGCCAAAAATTGCAGCAAAGATATACATAAAGATAGAATAAACCGCGGCTGGGATCGCCACAGCAGCACTGCCAATCACGGTCAGGGCAATAGTCATGGCGAGGGTGCTGTTATGAATGCCAATTTCAAATGCACTGGCACGGGCTTGAGCGCTATTAATGTTCAGTAGTCGTGGAATCAGATAACCAATACTCAGGCTCAGGATGCAGAATAAGGCAGTCGCCAGGCCAACCTGGGTCAGGTATTCGCCGATATTTGTGCGTTCTTTAATAAGTGTGGCAATAATAATCAGCACCAAAAAGCCAATGGAAAAAATCCGCAACGGCCGATTCAGTTTTGCTGTCACGCTTGGTGCATAGCGCCGAATCAGCATGCCAATTCCCACCGGAATCAGGATGATCGCAAAGACTTGCAGAATCTTGCCGAATTGCAGGCCAACTTGCTGGCTATCCTGCATAAAATGCATGATCGAAAAATTAATAATTAAAGGTAAGGTAATTGCTGCGATGACTGAGTTGATAGCAGTCAAAGTGATATTGAGGGCTAAGTCACCTTTAAACAGATAGCTAAACAGGTTGGCCGTTGCACCCCCGGGCGAAGCCGCCAGGAGCATCAACCCGACCGAGAGCAAGGGGGTTAAAGCGAATAGTTTGCAAAGCAAAAAGGCAATGCCAACCAGAACAACCAGTTGGCAGAACAATGCTATAAATACGGCTTTGGGGTGGCGAGTGACACGGCTAAAGTCCCGAGGCGTCAGTTCAAGGCCAAGCCCCATCATGATGATTGCAAGTGCCAGCGGCAGTAATATCGTTATAAGGCCAGAATCCATCTGTATGCTCCTTGTCGAAAATTGTTTTAATACTTCTGATTTTCTTTGGAAAAGCATACAGCCTTATAGCAGAATCAGCCAAATAAATTACAAATCTGATAAACGACTTTTATTGCTATACACCACTTGTTGGCGGCTAATCAGCACACCGAAAATGGTGGCGAAACTGTACATGAAAATTGTATAAATGCCTGCTGGAATGGCCATCGTGACATTATTCAGAACCGAAATCGCAATAGTCAGCGCAATGGCAGTGTTATGAATGCCAATTTCAAAGGTACAGGCGCGTGCCATTTTCTCTGGAATGCCCATGAGTAAAGGAATGCAATAGCCAATAAACAGGCTGGAAAAACATAAAATCGCAGTTGCTGTACCAATATTGGCAAAGTATTCGACCAAATTCGAACGTTCTCTGAAAATGGCGAATATGAATAGGATGGTTAGAAAACCGATAGAGAGTAAGCGCATGGGCCTGCTGACAGTAATCGACAGGTTTGGAAATTTGGCTCGAAGCAGCATACCCATGATCACGGGAATCAAGGTAATTAAAAACACTTGTACAATCTTTTCAACTGGAAAAGTCACGTTTGAGTCATGACTCATAAAGTAGTGTAAGGACAGATTGACAATAAAGGGCAAGGTAAAAATAGAGATGATGGTATTAATGGCGGTTAGAGTAATATTTAGTGCTACATCACCTTTATATATGTAACTAAACAGGTTTGCGGTTGGACCACCGGGCGAGGCGGCCAGCAGCATCAGACCTACAGCAAGCAAAGCGGGCAAGTCCAAAATCAGACAAATAAAAAAAGCAATGCTGGGTAATAGGACTAACTGCGCAAATAAAGTAATAAAAATGACTTTAGGATAGCGACTTAAGCGCAGGAAATCTTTGATGGTGAGTTCTAGCCCCAGCCCCATCATCATGATTGCCAATGTAATTGGCAAAAAAACACTAAAAAACCCCGAATCCATGAAATTGCCTTTTTATTATACATTTATAGGTATATTTCGAGTTTAGCCTAGATGAATAAATAAGCAATAAAAAACGGGCAAAATGCAGTCACTTTGCCCGTCAAAGCTTTTACTTGAAATCTAAACTATTTAGATATATATCGGCTACATACCGGGCTGGCCTTGCATTGGTGAATCAGGCTGTGCTGGCTGGTTCATCTGATGCTGCATAGGCTGGTTTTGCATATGTGGCTGCATCGGTTGGCTTTGCATCTGAGATTGTCCCTGAGGGCGTGGTGGCATAAAGCCTAATGCACATTTACCTTTGACTTCGGCACCATTGATGGTGGCAGTAGTCGCACCACTGTTGCCGCTACAGGTACTCATGAGTTCGGCTTCATCGCCTTTGATTGAAGCATTTTTGGATGAAGCGAAAAACTGCGGCTCACAGGTACCATTCCAGATAATGCCGCGATAGGCAAAACTGACTTGTGCACCTTGGGATTTGCCTTTACAAACCTGTTGGTACTTTTGTGCATTATAAATGGTTTCGACCTTATCATTCGCTGATGCAGCAAATGGCGCAAAACATAAACCACATAGAACGGTTGAGAGGAAAATATTCTTATTCATCTTTTATACCTTTGTTTGTAATGTAACCAACATATAGATTAAAAAATGCGCGAGATTAAACAATGCAAATCGAGTAAATTTCTCAGCTTATATGTTTAATTTATATAGTTCCTCTGCAAAGTTAAATTACAGTGCTTTATTGTTATGCGAGTTAAGTGCGATTTATCTCAGGATAAATTCAACTGAATCTGTCTACTTTAGAGTGAAATTTGCTATAATGCTCAGCTATTCTTTTTTATCTCTCAATTACCACTATGCATTATCCTAAAGTATACGATGTCATTGTTATCGGTGGCGGTCACGCCGGTACGGAAGCGGCTCTGGCTGCAGCGCGTATGGGTCGACAGACTTTACTCTTAACTCATAACATTGAGACTTTAGGGCAGATGAGCTGTAACCCGGCCATCGGTGGTATTGGTAAATCGCATTTGGTGCGTGAAATTGATGCCTTGGGCGGTGCGATGGCACTGGCTGCCGATAAAGGCGGTATTCAATTCCGTATTTTGAACTCGCGTAAAGGTGCTGCAGTACGTGCAACACGTGCGCAGGCGGACCGTGTACGTTATAAAGCGGCTATTCGCGAAACATTAGAAAACCAAGCAAACCTTGATATTTTTCAGCAAGCCGCAGATGACCTGATTGTTGAAGGCGATACCGTTAAAGGTGTGGTTACCCAAATGGGTATCCGTTTTGATGCGAAAACTGTGGTGCTGACAGCGGGTACATTCTTAGGTGGTGTCATCCACGTTGGTCTGGAGAAATCTAGCGGTGGTCGTGCTGGTGATCCGCCATCTATTTCACTTGCACATCGTTTGCGTGAACTTCAACTTCCAGTGGGTCGTTTAAAAACAGGTACACCACCGCGTATTGATGCACGTTCAGTCGATTTCTCTGTGATGACGCCACAGCCGGGTGATTTCCCGTCTCCAACCATGTCATTCATGGGCGATGCATCAATGCATCCTGAGCAGGTAAATTGCTATATCACGCATACTAATGAACGCACACATGAAATCATTCGTGGCGGTTTAGACCGTTCACCAATGTACACTGGTGTGATCGAAGGTGTGGGTCCACGTTACTGCCCATCGATTGAAGATAAAATTCACCGTTTTGCCGATAAAGATTCTCACCAAGTCTTTCTGGAGCCTGAAGGCCTGGATACACATGAGCTTTATCCAAATGGTATTTCGACTTCTTTACCGTTCGACGTTCAGTTTGAACTGGTTCGCTCGATCCGTGGTATGGAAAATGCGCACATTCTTCGTCCGGGCTATGCCATTGAATACGATTATTTCAACCCACAAGCGTTGAAATTTACCCTTGAAACCAAAGCAATTAATAACTTGTATTTCGCCGGTCAAATCAACGGCACAACCGGTTATGAAGAAGCGGGTGCGCAGGGTTTGCTTGCAGGCTTGAACGCTGCACGCCGTGCTTGGGATCAGGAGCAATGGACGCCAAAACGTGATGAAGCATACATGGGTGTTCTGGTCGATGACCTGATCACATTAGGTACCAAAGAACCATACCGTATGTTCACCTCACGTGCCGAATACCGTTTGATGCTGCGTGAAGATAACGCAGATCAGCGTTTAACAGCCATTGGTCGTGAAATGGGTCTGGTGGATGACGCGCGTTGGGCAGTATACTGTGAGAAAATGGAAGCAGTGGAAAAAGAAACAGGCCGTTTGCAACACTTGTGGGCCGCACCAAATAACCCAATGGGTAAGAAATTCGTTGAGATGACCGGTTCAGACCTGTCTAAAGAATGTTCGGCGATTGATTTGTTGAAACGTCCAAACATTTCATTTGCTCAAATTGCAGAGTTAACCAATTCTGAAGTATCACCATTTGTCGGTGAGCAAATTGAAATTGCAGTGAAATATGCGGGTTATATTAATCGTCAGCATGAAGACGTCGCACAAATGAAACGTCTTGAAGAAACCCGTATTCCTGCGGATTTCGATTATGACATCGTGTCAGGTCTGTCCCGTGAAATTACCCTGAAACTGAAAGATGTTCGTCCTGAAACATTGGCGCAAGCCAGTCGTATTCCAGGTGTAACCCCTGCAGCAGTTCAACTGGTGATGATTACAATTCGTAAGAATGCACAAGCAAAGAAATCTGCTTAAGATTTTGCGCTAAAAAAGCCCGCGTTAAGCGGGCTTTTTATCGGCTCGTAGTTTTGTATAAGTTTTGACTATCGTTGAATTAAAAATAACTACAATTAAATTAAGTGTTTGATAAATATATATAATAAATATTATTAAGATGTGTTAAGTCTATAAATACAATCTTTTAGGTCTAATTTGGAGGGTATTTACACATGTTGATGTGCTTAAACCCGACTATTGTCGTGCTATTTCTCTATCAAGATTAGGTTAAGAATAATGCAACGGATCGTCACACTATCAAACGGTTTGTGAATTATTGATGGAGATCAGTCATGGCGCAGCCATATAGCGGAAAAGCCCAAAAAATATTAACCATATTCTTATGTTTTTGGGTCGCATTTTTTGAAGGTTTTGACCTTCAAGCTCCCGGGATTGCAGCGAAAGGAATTGCGGCAAGCTTTAGTTTAGATCAAATCCAAATGGGCTATGTATTTAGTCTGGGTGTCTTTGGAATGCTATTTGGCGCATTCTTTGGCGGACGTATTGCGGACTATTTGGGACAAAAGAAAGTCCTAATGCTTTCTGTGACTATTTTTGGTCTGTTCATGTCGCTGACTGCAATTGCACCAAGCGTCGAAGTTTTATATGCAGCGCGTTTCTTTACCGGTCTGGGTTTGGGTGCGGCAATGCCAACCATGATTTCAGTCGTCGGTGATGAAGCAACCGAAGCCAACCGTGGCAAGCTAAATAGTCTGATGTATTGTGGTTTACCGGTAGGGGCGATCTTTGTTGCCGGTCTGGCTATGCTACTTCCGGATATTCAATGGCAAACCTTATTCCTGATTGGGGGATTAACGCCTTTAGCACTGATTCCATTGATGGCATTTATTCTTAAAGATAAGCCTAAAGTGAATGCGGAAGTACCGGTTTCTGGCGAAGCTGTGCCGGGAATGGCTGAGGTGTTGTTCAAGCAGCGACAGTATAAAAATACAGTGCCTCTTTGGGTTGGCTTCTTTTTTACCTTGATGATCAATTATATTTTGATTAGCTGGTTGCCAAATTTACTTATGGAACAAGGTTTGCAGAAACAGCAGGCATTTTTGGTGATGTTGGTGTTCCAGGTGGGCGCTGTCATTGGAACCCTAAGCCTGGGTTATTTACTGGACCGTTTAAAGCTCTGGCAAATGGCGATTATCATTTATAGTGGCTTGTTTGTTGCCTTGGTATTGTTATTCACCACAACTTCTATTCCGTTATTAATTTTGGCGGGAGTCATGGGTGGCATTTTCTCTACGGGTGGTCAATCTATTCTATATGGGATCTCACCGATTTTTTACTCAGGCGCAGGCAAAGTGACAGGCGTGGGCAGTGCGATCTCTTTAGGGCGTTTAGGGGCGATGACTGGACCATTATTAACTGGAAAAATTCTGGCATTAGGTTTGGGCACCACAGGTATTCTTGTGGCAAGTTTACCAGCAGTGGTCGTATCGGCAGTAGCCGTCACTGCACTATCACGTTATAAGGCTGCTCATAAGTAATTAATCATTGAGATCTATCAATACAAAAAGGGAATCTGAAAATTCCCTTTTTTATCGTCGAGACTTTTAATTGAATAAAGTCAGTCCATAAAATTTGCTAAAATATACGAATAGCAAACAGATTGATTTTTATATGGCTTATCAACTTATTCCACTCTCGATTCAGGCCACTGATAATATTGCCTGTCCACATTGTCAGCACAACGTGATTGATTGGGCAGAAGAGCAGTATGTGCAACCTTGTGAACATACCCTGTTTATTGCCATGGATATTGGCTTTGAATATATGACGGATGAATTCGAGCACAGCATGCCGCGTTCTGTAGATGATCTGCATGCCAATGATGATCAGGTGAATATGCTGGATGAAATCACCCAAGCGACTTATTCAAATTATCTGATATATAAGTCTGATCTGGGCATAGATGGGTATTTCCGCTATGTGGGTTTTACTGCATAAATCATCATCAATAAAAAAGCGCCAATCGGCGCTTTTTTATATGGAAAGATTAACTTTCTATTTCTTCTTCGATTTCATCATCCGTAGTATCCATGCCCAGTTCTTTAAGCTTGCGCGTTAAAGTATTACGACCCCAACCTAAAAGTTCTGCGGCATGACGTTTACGGCCACGGGTTTGTTGCAAGGCTGCATTAATCAAGGTGCGTTCAAACATCGGCGTCGCAACATCCAGAAGTTTCATTTCACCGTTTTTGAGTTTCTGCATCGCCCATTGACCCAGTAATTCATCCCAGTGATGCGGTGCGATCTGGTTCAGCGTTGGAATTGGCGCGCCCGGATCCTGCTGATGAATTGGAATCTGTTTTAGTTCAGGTGGCAAGTCTTCAGGATAGACTTCACGGCCTGTGATCATTACTGTCAGCCAGCGACAGGTATTTTCAAGTTGACGTACGTTACCTTGCCACGGCAATTTTTGCATATATTCCTGGGTTTCAGGACGCAAAATCTTTGGATTGACCCCAAGTTCCTTTCCGGCACGCGCCAGAAAATGCTGCGCCAGCATCGGAATATCTTCACTGCGATGTGCCAGTTTTGGAATATGAATACGAATTACATTCAGTCGATGATACAAGTCTTCACGGAAGCGACCCTCATGAACCAGTTTTTCCAGATCCTGATGTGTCGCTGCCACGATACGCACATCGACCTTAACCGGAATATGACCGCCAACTCGGTAGAACTCTCCATCGGCTAGGACACGCAATAAACGGGTCTGGGTCTCAAATGGCATATCGCCAATTTCATCTAAAAACAGCGTACCGCCATTTGCCTGTTCAAAACGACCTTGGCGCTGGGTATTAGCACCGGTAAATGCACCTTTCTCATGGCCGAAAAGTTCAGTTTCGATCAGGTCTTTTGGAATCGCCGCCATATTGAGGGCAATAAAAGGTTTTGAGCTGCGTGGTGAATGACGATGCAGGGCATGCGCTACCAGTTCTTTACCTGTACCAGACTCACCATTAATCAACACGGTAATATGCGATTGTGATAAACGGCCAATGGCACGAAACACTTCCTGCATGGCAGGCGATTCACCAATAATTTCGGTAGATTGAATTGGTGGAGCCGCTTTTGCTGATTCTTGTTGCTGTAGCTTGGTGATATGTAAAATTGCACGATTTACCAGCGCCAGTGCTTCATCAATATCAAAAGGCTTAGGCAGATATTCAAAAGCACCAGTTTGATAGCTAGAAACAGCCGATTCTAAGTCTGAATGCGCCGTCATAATAATGACAGGTAGGTCAGGATAACTGTGTTTAACCTTGCCCAGGAAGGTAAGTCCATCAATACCCGGCATGCGGATATCGGTCAAAATCACATCGGGTGCCTCCAGACTCAGTTGGTCTAGTGCAGATTGTGCTTCTTCAAAACTGGTCACATCCAGACCTTCCTCTTTAAAGGTCTTTTCCAGTACCCAGCGCATGGCGCGATCGTCATCAATCACCCATATTTTATTTCGCGACATGATTCGACTCCCAAGGTAAATATAAGCTAAAGACGGTTTTTCCAGCCACGGACTGACACTCGATCATGCCGTTGTGCTGATGAATAATATTTTGAGCAATACTGAGGCCCAGTCCGGTACCTTTTGCGCGACTGGTGACCAGCGGATAAAACACCGATTCGATAATATCTTCCGGCACACCTGGACCGTTGTCTTCAATATCAATCCTTACTACAGAGCGGTGAATCACCCCGTTAATGGTAAAGAGACGCTGAATCCGGGTTCTTAAAATCAGTTCCGGTTGATGTTCGACAAAGAACTCCTTGTTCTCGGTCATGGCCTGTACGGCATTGGCGCAAATATTCAAAATGACCTGAATCAATTGGTCGCGGTCTGCCAGAACTTCCGGTAAGGACAGGTCGTAATCCCGGGTAATCTTGATTTTCTTTTTGGTCTGATTGGCAATCAGTGAACGCACCCGTTCCAGAGGTTCATGCACATTGACCAGTTCATAGCTCGGAAGCTGGCGTGAACCGAGCATGGTATCGGCCAGATTTCTGAGTCGATCCACTTCGCTAATAATAATGTCGGTAAATTCTTTGTATTGTGGATCATTCAAACTGCGTGCCAGGAGTTGAGTCGCCCCGCGAATGCCACCCAAGGGATTCTTGATTTCATGCGCAACACCGCGAATCAGCTGACGCGCTACCTGATGCTGTTGCAGCAGATTTTCTTCACGCGAGATTTTTAACATGCGATCGCGAGGATTGAGTTCGATGAGCAGTAGCGGATGATAAGGTTTGCCCAGATTTAGCTGAGAAACAGTGTAGTCAACATGAATGTCTTTAAAGTTGACCAGAATAGTGGCTTCGCGGCGTGTATAAGGTTGTCCCGTACTTAAAGTATTATTCAGGGCTTCTTCGGTATTGAACTCATCTGTCGGGTTTTGCAGAATATTGAGTACGGATGTGCCGCTCGCGCGGAATAAGCTCACATCAAATAAGGCTTCACAGGCAGAATTCAGATAATAAATATTAAGATCGCGGTCTATCAATAAAATACACGTGGTCATATTGTCCACTAAAGCACGATAGTCGATCGGAATAATTTGATCCATTCGCGGGTTTGTTCCTGTATTAAAATGGCGCAATGGCATCTTCATAAAGCAATTTAATCAATTTTAAGTTCTGATTTGATGCAAGATGCACGCCAACTTTTATGACGAGAGATTATTTATTGCGATGAAATGCAGAAATGTGACAGAGCAACACAATTCATCTTAGATATAGCGGATTAAATTGAGGCTGTAAATCTAAAATGATTCATTTTGGTGCATGAGTGGGTATGTTGAATATTTTATGGCAATATTTTAGTGCATGATGCAAAGAGTCAGGTTTTCAACTATTTTTATGATGCGAAAAGACATACAATACGCGCATTCTAGTAGAGCGAAAATTCATGAAGTCCCCCAAAGTCGGTTTTGTATCTTTAGGTTGTCCTAAGGCATTGGTAGATTCTGAACGTATTTTAACCCAGTTAAAGACTGAAGGTTATGACGTCGCTTCGGATTATGACGGTGCTGATTTAGTTGTAGTAAATACCTGTGGTTTCATTGAATCCGCAGTGCAAGAATCGCTAGATGCGATTGGTGAGGCGATGAGCGCGAATGGTCGCGTGATCGTAACAGGTTGTCTAGGTAAAGACGAAGACAAGATTCGCCAAATGCATCCCAATGTCCTGAAAGTGACAGGTGCAGCGGCATATAAAGAAGTTATGGATGCGGTTCATCAATACGTACCTGAGCCGCCAAAACACAATCCATTTATTGATCTGGTTCCAGAGCAAGGCATCCGCCTGACGCCAAAACACTATGCTTATCTGAAAATATCTGAAGGCTGCAACCATCGTTGTACCTTCTGTATTATTCCAAGCATGCGTGGCGATCTGGTTTCACGTCCAGTCGGTTCTGTGCTTGATGAAGCTGCAGCGCTGAAACGTGCCGGTGTAAAAGAAGTACTCGTCATCTCCCAGGATACTTCTGCTTATGGCCTGGACACGAAATACAAGCTGGATTTCTGGAATGGCCAGCCGGTTAAAACCAAATTCTATGACATGTGTGAAGCATTAGGTCAGTTGGGAATCTGGGTGCGTTTGCACTATGTTTACCCGTATCCGCATGTGGATGCTGTGATTGACCTGATGGCACAAGGTAAAATCCTGCCTTATCTGGATATTCCATTCCAGCACGCGAGTCCAAAAATTCTCAAACTGATGAAGCGCCCTGCGCACAGTGAAAATACACTGGAGCGTTTGAAAATCTGGCGCGAGAAATGTCCTGATCTGGTGTTGCGTTCAACATTCGTGGTGGGCTTCCCGGGTGAAACTGAAGAAGACTTCCAGATGTTACTGGACTGGCTGAAAGAAGCCCAGCTGGATCGTGTGGGATGTTTTACCTATTCGCCAGTTGAAGGTGCGACAGCAAATGATTTGCCAGATCACGTTCCTGAAGAAATTAAACAAGAGCGTTATGAGCGTTTCATGCAGGTTCAGCAAGAAATCTCGGCAGCCAAACTCCAAAAACGTATCGGTCAGACCATGACTGTGCTGGTAGATGACCTGGAAGATGAATTCCCGGTAGCGGTTGCGCGTTCTTATGCAGATGCACCTGAAATTGATGGTAATGTTTTTGTTGAAGATATCGATAAAAGCGTCATCAAGGCGGGGGATTTACTTGAAGTCGAAATTACTGATGCAGATGAATACGATCTGTATGCAAAACTCATTTCAATCAAGTCTGCTTAAGATTTTGAATTAAAAAAATTTAAATTGAATACTTTGGAGTTTGATGATGTTGGATTCTAAAAAGCCACGCTTTGGTCGCATCCTGTTAAAGCTTTCTGGTGAAGCGCTGGCAGGCAATAAAGACATGGGGATCGATGCACAAGTGCTCGATCAAATGTCACTTTCTATTGCGCACCTCGTGGGTTTAGGCGTACAAGTAGGTATTGTTGTGGGTGGTGGTAACCTGTATCGCGGTAGTCAGCTACAAAAAGATGGTCTGGTTGGCCGCGTAACTGGTGACCAGATGGGTATGCTGGCAACAGTCATGAACGGTTTAGCACTTCGCGACGCTTTGGTGCGCCGTAATATTAAAACCCGTTTAATGTCTGCATTGCCAATTGGTGCTGTAGTTGAGTCTTACTCAAGCCGTGATGCGATCCGTCACCTGACTCAGGGTGAAGTGTGTGTATTCGTGGCAGGTACAGGTAATCCGTTCTTTACGACAGATACAGCTGCCTGTTTACGTGGTATTGAAATCGAATCAGACTTGATCTTGAAAGCGACCAAAGTTGATGGCGTATATAATAAAGATCCAAGCAAATATGATGATGCGGTTAAATATGACACATTGACTTTTGACCAAGTTCTGGACGAAAAGCTGGGTGTGATGGACTTAACTGCAATCTGTTTATGTCGTGATCACAATGTGCCGCTACAAGTATTCGATATGAATAAATCTGGCGCATTGCTTTCCGTTGTGATGGGTGAAAAAGAAGGGACTCACGTTACCAATTAATGACGTGAGCACCAAAGCACTTTATACTACACGCTAATTTAGTAATAACCTCTTTTCAAGAATTAAGTAAGGAAGATCATATGATTAACGATCTTAAAAAAGACAGCGAAGACCGTATGAACAAAACTCTAGAATCTCTAGAGCATGGTTTTGCAAAAGTTCGTACCGGTCGTGCGCATCCATCAATTTTAAATAACGTGATGGTTTCTTACTATGGTTCAGACGTTCCATTGAACCAGGTGGCAAACGTAGGTGTTGAAGATTCACGTACTTTGTTAATCCAGCCTTTCGAGCGTTCAATGGTTTCTGCAATTGATAAAGCGATTCGTGAATCTGACTTGGGTCTGAACCCAATTACAGCAGATGCGATTCGTGTGCCGATGGCGGCGTTAACTGAAGAAACGCGTCGTGACATGCAAAAAGTTGCGCGTAATGAAGCAGAAAATGCCAAAGTAGCGATCCGTAACATCCGCCGTGATGTATTGGGCGATATCAAAGCTTTGTTAAAAGAAAAAGAAATTTCTGAAGACGAAGAGCGTCGTGCTGCTGACGAAATCCAGAAAATTACTGACAAATTTGTTGCTGAAGTTGACAAGCGCTTGGCTGCGAAAGAAGCTGAATTGATGAAGGTCTAATTCATCGATGACCGTTGCTGAAGAAAATTCCCGTCTTCCGAAACATGTTGCCATCATTATGGATGGCAACAATCGTTTTGCCAAAAAAAATCAGATGCAGAAAGGTGATGGACACCGTGAAGGAAAAACGGTTCTGGATCCGATCGTTGAACACTGTAAAAAAAGAAATATCCAGGCTTTAACTGTATTTGCCTTTTCCAGTGAAAACTGGAATCGTCCACAGTTTGAAGTTGAATTGCTCATGAAATTGCTGGTTGACACCATTCATGAACAATTACCCCGCATGGAAAAATTCAATATTGCCTTACGCTTTATCGGTGATCGCAGCCGTTTGTCCCCAGAATTACAGGGGCTTATGTTGCATGCCGAAGAAAGGACTGCTAATTTCAATAGTATGACACTCACTATTGCAATCAGTTATGGTGGTATGTGGGATATGGCACAAGCTGCACAGCGAATTGCCAGCGATGTTTTAACAAATAAATTAGATCTTGATGCAATTAATACTGATGTATTTGGTCAATATGTCAGCCTTGGTGATTTACCTGCAGTTGATCTGCTGATTCGTACGGGTGGGGACTTCCGTCTGTCGAATTTCCTGTTGTGGCAGGCAGCCTATGCAGAGCTGTATTTCACTGAGACGCTATGGCCAGAATTTACCGTTGAAGAACTTGATGATGCACTTGCCGTATTTGGCGGGCGTGAACGTCGTTTTGGTAAAACATCAGAACAGATTCATCAGGAAAAACTTGAGAATTAATACATGTTTGAGCGGATTATAACCGCATTGGTGTTGGTAGCAGTTGTACTGAGCTGTATGTTTGCTACCGAATCACATTATCCAATGTTTGTATTGATGGTTCTTGCTGCTGGGGTGGCCGGTTATGAGTGGTTCAAACTCATGCCGCGAAAATTTAAATATGTCATCAAACCTGTTGCTTGGGGATATGGAGTGCTCACTGCAGCACTTTCAGCTTTGGCATTGTATTTTGCCGAAGTTGCCTTATTGTTATGGGTGGCTTCTATAATTACTTGGTTGCTCAGCATTTACTGGGTTAAAACCTATCCTGAATATGATGGCTGGTACAACGCCAGCCTGCACGGAATCGGCGTAGTTCTGATCTCTGCTGCGGTTACTGCAATTTTCTCTGTCTGGCAAAGTTCACCGTGGTGGCTGATGTACCTGTTTTTACTGGTATGGGGCGCAGATAGTGGTGCGTATTTTGTGGGTCGTAAATTTGGCAAGAAAAAGTTGGCGCCGAATGTTAGTCCTAATAAATCTGTGGAAGGGCTGTATGGTGGTATTGTTACTTCAATGCTGATTGTAACGGCAGTTGCCTTACTTTATCTGGATATGACCTGGCCAGAACTGATTTTATTCCTGATTCTCTCTGTGGTTACAGTATTTAGTTCGGTACTGGGTGACCTGTTTGAATCCATGATCAAACGTCGTGCCGGTATTAAGGATTCAGGTCGAATTTTGCCAGGACATGGCGGAGTACTGGATCGTATTGATTCTTTGCTTGCTGCAGCTCCAATCTTTGCAGCAGGTATGGCTGTTTTAAAACTTATTGGTGTAGATTTATAAATGTCACAAGCAGTTTGTATACTGGGTGCTACAGGTTCCATTGGTCAAAGTACTTTAAAAATCTTGCAGCGACATCCTGAAGCATACTCGGTTTTTGCTGTGACCGCGCAAAGTCGTATCGAGGAGCTGGTTGAAATTTGCCGGCAATACCGTCCTAAAGTGGCGGTGGTGCCGGCTGAAAAAGTAGATGAACTCTCAAAACGACTCCAGCAACATCATTTGGCTAATATTGAAATTCTGCAAGATGAAGCCGGTTTAATTGCTGTGGCTGAACACGCTGATGTTGATATTGTGATGGCAGCAATCGTTGGGGCTGCAGGATTATTGCCGACATTGGCTGCTGTGAAAGCGGGTAAACGCGTACTGTTGGCCAATAAAGAAGCTTTGGTGATGTCGGGTGACATCATGATGCAGGCAGCGCGCGATCATGGGGCATTACTGCTTCCCGTTGACTCTGAACATAACGCGATTTTCCAATGTCTGCCACAGCATTATTTTGAGGCAGAGCGTCATGGCAAGCCCAAACTGGGTGTATCCCAGATTCTGCTGACCGCGTCGGGTGGGCCGTTTCTGAACCATAGCATGCAGCAACTTGAAGAGGTCACACCTGCCCAAGCTTGCAAGCATCCTAACTGGTCCATGGGTCAAAAAATTTCAGTCGATTCTGCTACCTTGATGAATAAAGGTTTAGAATTGATCGAAGCCTGCCATTTGTTTGCAGTTCAAGAACAATTTGTTACAGTTGTTGTGCATCCACAGAGTATTATTCACTCCATGGTTCAATACGTTGATGGTTCGACTTTGGCACAAATGGGTAATCCAGATATGGGCACGCCTATTGCACATGCTTTGGCATGGCCTGAGCGTATTAGTACGCATGTGGTGCCACTGGATCTGTTTATGCATTCACAACTTAATTTTCAAGAACCGGATATGCTCCGTTTCCCTGCATTAAAACTGGCCCGTCAGGCCATGCAGAGTGGCGGAATTGCACCTACGATTTTAAATGCGGCCAATGAAATTGCAGTTGCTGCATTTTTAAATCAACAGATCAGATTTACCCAAATTCCTCAGGTAGTTGAGCATGTCCTAAATCAGATGGACAATCAACCTGCACATGATCTGGAGGCTATCTTGCAAGCAGATCAAATGGCACGAGGTTTATCACAGCAATACGTTGTGAGTAAAGGAAGTTAAGATATGAATGCCTTGTTTATGATTGCCGCAGCAATTCTCTTACTCGGTCCCTTAATTGCGATTCACGAGTTCGGTCACTATATTGTGGCGCGTAAACTGGGCGTTAAAGTATTGGTCTATTCCATTGGATTTGGGCCAACATTATTAAAATGGACCTCGAAAAAATCCGGAATTCAGTATCAATTGTCTGCCTTACCTTTGGGTGGCTACGTCAAGATGCTGGATGAACGTGAGGGTAATGTTGCTGAAGAAGACTTACCCAAAGCTTTTAATCGTCAGCATCCGTGGAAGCGGATTGCCATCGTGGCAGCGGGTCCATTGATCAACTTGATTTTTGCAGTTCTTCTATTCTGGGTGTTATTTTTACCGGCACAAGAACAGCTCAATACCCGTGTGGGTAAAGTTTTACCAAATACGCCTGCTGCCACCGTACAAATGCAGCCGGGTGACAAAATTGTAGCTGTGGATGGTACTCAGGTGGAAACTTGGGAAAAGCTCAGTTATGCCTTGGTGGATCGTGTTGGTGAAACTGGTGTGGTTTCTATTCAGGCAGATCGCGCTGGTGAAAACAAATTGTTCCAGTTGCCGATTCAAAACTATTTAAAAGATCAAAGTCAATCGCCGCTAGAAAGCCTGGGGTTCTTGCCTTATCGGCCAGAAATTCCGGCAGTGATCAGCAAGCTGAGTGAAGATGGTGCAGCCATCCGTCAAGGTTTGAAAGAAGGCGACAAGATCCTGGCTATTGACGGCGTTCAGATGAAAGACTGGTTTGATGTGGTGCAGGTGGTACAGGCATCTCCAGAAAAATTACTCAAAATGGATGTACTACGCGAAAATCAGGTGGTTCAGTTTGAGGTCATGCCGCAAGGTAAACGTGACAATATGGGCAATGTGACCGGTATGCTGGGCGTACAAAGCGATCCGGGTAAACTGAACATTCCTGCAGAATATAAACAGACCATTCATTACTCGCCAGGCGAAGCACTGGTAATGGCATTTGATAAAACAGCACATTTATCTTCGATGATTCTAAACTCGATTGTCAAAATGGTACGCGGTCTAATTGGTCTGGATAATTTATCAGGTCCAATTACCATTGCCAAAGTGGCAGGACAAAGCGCAGAAATGGGCTGGGAAACTTTTATTTCCTTTATGGCGCTAATGAGTGTAAGTTTAGGAATATTAAATCTACTACCCATTCCAATGCTTGATGGCGGACATCTGGTTTACTATTTTGTTGAATTAATTCGTGGTAAACCTGTTTCCGAACAAATACAATTGGTTGGACTAAAAATTGGTATGGTACTGCTCGGCAGTATGATGCTTCTGGCATTATTTAATGATTTTATGCGTTTATAACAACGTAAATGGAATAAATTAACAGCGGAAAAGACTGGCATGCAGCACACACATTTATTTATGCCTCTGGCACTCGTTAGTGCAATGGCAGTAGCACAACAAGTATATGCAGCAGATGAATTCATTGTACAAGATATAAAATTTGATGGATTAGTACGTTTAACTCCTGACAATGTGTATGGCCTAGTGCCAATTAACAGTGGTGATCGGGTCAATGATCCAATCATTGCCAATGCAATTCGTAGCATGTATGCATCAGGCCTATTTGATGACATTAAAGCCGTGCAGCAAGGCAATACTTTGGTTTTCCAAGTGGTTGAACGCCCGGTTATTTCGAAAATCGAATTGAAAGGCAATAAGCTGATTCCTAAGGAAGCGCTTGAAGAAGGCCTGAAAAAAATGGGTCTGGCTGAAGGCGAAGTGCTGAAAAAATCAGCGCTGCAAACTATTGAAACTGAACTTGAACAGCAATACATGCAGCAAGGTCGTTATGATGCCGATATTACGGTCACCACGACGCCTCGACCAAATAACCGTGTTGAGTTGCTGATTGATTTTATTGAAGGTAAAGCGGCTAAAGTTTTCGATATCAATATTATCGGGAATACCGTATTTAAAGAGTCTGATATCAAGCAGGCCTTTGCCGTAAAAGAAAGTGGCTGGAGTTCGGTCATTTCGCGTAATGACCGTTATGCACGTGAAAAGATGGCGGCGAGCCTAGAAGCTTTGCGTGCCATGTATCTGAATCGCGGTTATATCAATTTTAATATTACCAATTCCAGCCTGAACTTGAGTGAAGATAAAAAGAATGTTTTCATCGAAGTTTCTGTGGATGAAGGCGAACAATTTAAATTTGGTCAAACCAAATATTTAGGAGATGCACTTTATAAGACTGAAGAATTACAGGCTTTACAAATTTTCAAAGAAGGCGAAATTTATTCGCAGGAAAAAGTCAACGCGGTTAAGCAGTTATTGCAGCGTAAGTATGGTAATGCAGGTTATTACTATGCAGAAGTCAATATTGTTCCTCAAATTAACAACGAAACCAAACTGGTTGATCTAAATTATTATATTAATCCGGGTCAGCAAGTCACGGTGCGACGTATTAATTTCACTGGTAATACGAAAACTGCAGATGAAGTACTACGTCGTGAAATGCGCCAAATGGAAGGTGCACTTGCTAGTAATGAAAAGATTGACCTGTCTAAGGTCCGTCTGGAGCGTACCGGGTTCTTTAAAACTGTCGATATCAAACCTGCACGTATTCCGGGTGCACCAGATCAGGTGGACTTGAATGTTGCCGTTGAAGAGCAGCATTCAGGGACCAGTACTCTTGCAGTTGGTTTCTCGCAAAGCGGTGGTGTAACTTTCCAGGCAGGTTTAAGCCAGACTAACTTCCTGGGTACAGGTAATAGTGTTTCAATCGATTTGTCGCGTTCTGAAACGCAAGATTACTATAACTTGAGTGTGATGGACCCGTACTTCACCATTGATGGTGTGCGTCGCGGCTATAACATGTACTACCGTAAAACCAAGCTGGATGATGACTATAACGTCAACAACTATGTAACGGACAGTTTTGGTGGTGGGATTAACTTTGGTTATCCAATTGACGAAAACCAAAGTGTTAGCCTAGGCCTGAATATTGATCAGACGGATGTAACCACTGGGCCTTATGTTTCTACTTATGTTGCGGATTATCTAGAACGCAATGGTGGTAAAGAGACACGAAGCGGTGAATATTGCCCGGCTCAAATTGAGACACTGACAGGTAATTGTGTTGATGAAAATGGTAATCCAGTTAATACAACCACCTATGGTCAAGAATTTAAAGGTGAGTTTTTTACCTATAACCTGAACTTAGGCTGGTCATATAATACTTTAAACCGCCCAATGTTCCCTACAAATGGTATGTCACATCGAATCAATGGTGAAATTGCATTGCCAGGCAGTGATGTGGAGTATCAAAAAGTCACTTATGATGCTCAGGCATTCTTCCCATTAGGCAAGGATTTTGTTCTGCGTGGTTATGGTAAGTTGGGTTATGGTAATGACCTACCATTCTACAAGAATTTCTATGCCGGTGGTTTTGGCTCAGTTCGTGGTTATGAAAACAGTACATTGGGGCCTAAATATCCGGGTGTATATTTCTCTGATATTAGCCAAACTGATCCGTCTCCTGAAGAAGTGGGTGGTAATGCACTGGTTCAATTTGGTACCGAACTAGTACTTCCGGTACCATTTAAAGGGGATTGGGCACGTCAGGTTCGTCCGGTTATCTTTGCGGAAGGTGCGCAAGTGTTTGATACCCAGTGTGATGTATCAAATGAAAATATTTTCGTTAATGGCACTTCAGTAAATGGAAAGCAGTACTGTAAAGATAACTTCGGTTTTGATGCAGATAATATGCGTTATAGCGTGGGTGCTGGTTTCACCTGGATCACCATGATTGGCCCATTATCACTTAGCTATGCTTATCCGTTGAATAAAAAAGATGGTGATGATACTAAAAACATCCAGTTCGAAATTGGACGTACTTTCTAAAATCGGTTTGACCTAGAAACTAAATTTTGCTCATAAAGCCTTCAGGTTTTGTGAGCAAATTTTTTTGAATGAGTAAGAATATGAAAAAAATGATGATGGCAATGAGCCTGGCTTTGGCAAGTGTTGCACCTTTAACTCAAGCGGCCAGTATGGGGATAATTGACTTGGAGCGTGTGGTTGAAGGTAGTACTTATCTGAAACAACAAAACACGGCGTTTCAGCAAAAAATTCAGCCACAAACCACCAAGATTGAGCAACTCAGCAAAGAGCTGGAAGCTTTGCAGCAACGTGCTCAATCCAATACCAAGCTCAGTGAGACTGAAAAACAGAAAATGTCTGCGCAATATCAGACTAAGCTTCAAGAATTAAATCAGTTACAACAATCTGTACAGACGAATGTTCAAAGCTCGATTCAGCAGATCCGGACTGTATTTGATGGACGTGTAAAGCAAATTGCTGAACAATTGCGTAGAGAAAACAACCTCGATGTGGTTTTAAATAAAAATTCAGCACTTGCTTATGATGCTAAATATGATTTAACTGATAAAATGATTCAAAAGGTTAATGCAATTAAATAATCAATGAATCATCAACAGCTTCAGTTAGCTGATCTCGCTCGCCTGGTTCAGGGCGAGTGCATAGGTCAGACAGATTTGCGTTTGAGCGCTTTGGCCAGTCTTGAGCAAGCGACCTCACAAGATCTTGCATTTGTAAATGCCGATAAATATGTAGAGCAGGCCAATCAAAGTCAGGCAGGTGCTTTAATTGTCACGGCTGAACTAAAACAACAGATAACTTCACATCAAAACTTTATTGTTGTGGCAAATCCCTATCTGGCTTTTGCGATTCTGACGCATGTATTTGAGAAAAAACATCGCCAGCGCGGCATTGAAAGTACTGCCCAAATTCACCCGTCGGCAGTGATTGCGGACGATGCTTATATTGGTCATTATGTGGTGATTGGTGAGCATTGTGTCGTGGGTGCGAATACGATTGTTCAGGCGCATGTGCAGATCGATGATGATGTCGAGATCGGTCAGGACTGTTTTATTGACTCACATGTGACCCTCACCGGCGCAGCAAAAATTGGTAATCGGGTGCGTATTCATGCCAATAGCGTGATTGGCAGCGAAGGGTTTGGTTTTGCGCCTTATCAAGGGAAATGGCACCGTATTGCGCAATTAGGTTCTGTACGCATTGAGGATGATGTACGTATTGGGTCAAATTGTAGCGTAGACCGTGGTGCACTGGATGATACGATTTTGCAACAGGGTGTGATCATTGATAATCTTGTGCAAATCGCGCATAACGTTAAAATTGGTGCACATACCGCGATTGCTGCAAAAACTGCCGTTGCAGGAAGTGTTTCAATTGGCAAAAACTGTATCATTGGTGGTGCCTCTGCGATTTCTGGACACTTGAATATTGCCGATAATGTGACGTTGACCGGAATGTCAATGGTGACAAATAATATTTCTGAAGCTGGAAAATATTCATCGGGGATTGGTCTGTTTGAAAACCAGAAATGGAAACGTACTGTGGTTCGCCTCAGACAATTAGCAGATGTGCCATTGACCCAGGTGATCAAACGACTAGATCATATGCAATCTCAGATTGAGTCCATTGAATCAACATTTAAGTTGCGTAAATAATTATGATGACAGAGTCGAATTTGCTTACATTCACGAAGCCTGAATTGCCAATGAATATTCAAAAGATTCGTGAATATTTGCCCCATCGCTATCCATTCTTATTGGTTGATCGCGTTGTCGAAATTACCGATAATGGCATTGTTGGTTATAAAAACGTCTCAATTAATGAAGAGTTTTTACAAGGCCATTTTCCGAATTATCCAATTATGCCGGGTGTGCTGATTGTTGAAGCGCTGGCACAAATCTCTGGAATTCTGGGTTTTGTGATGAATAACGAAGTGCCAAGTGAAGGTTCTTTGTTCCTGTTTGCTGGTGCGGAAAAAGTTAGATTTAAAAAACAGGTGGTTGCAGGTGACCAATTGGTTTTAAAATCTGAATTAGTGATGCAAAAGCGGGGCATTTACAAATATAATTGTATTGCCACTGTAGATGGCGTCGTCGCAACAACCGCGGAAATTATGGTTTCGCATCAAAAAGTCGAGCAGGCATGAGCAATAATCCCCTTATTCATCCAACTGCCATTATTGACCCGTCAGCAGTCATTGCTGCTGATGTAGAAATTGGCCCATATTGTATTATCGGGCCAAATGTCACTATTGGTGCGGGTAGCAAACTTCATTCACACGTGGTGGTGGGTGGCTATACGCGTATAGGTGAATATAATGAAATTTTCCAGTTCGCCAGTGTAGGCGAGGTATGTCAGGATCTTAAGTATGCCGGTGAAGAAACCTGGCTTGAGATTGGCGATCACAACAAGATTCGTGAGCATTGCAGTCTGCATCGTGGCACGGTTCAGGACCAGAGCCTGACCAAGATTGGTAGTCATAACCTGCTCATGGTCAATACTCATATTGCACATGACTGTATGGTCGGGGATTATAATATCTTTGCCAATAACGTCGGTGTGGCTGGACATGTGCATGTCGGGGACTACGTTGTCATTGGCGGAAACTCAGGCATTCATCAGTTCTGTAAGATTGATTCTTATAGCATGATTGGTGGGGCATCCCTGATTCTGAAAGATGTACCGGCCTATGTCATGGTTTCAGGTAATCCTGCGCATGCATTTGCCATGAATATTGAAGGTATGCGTCGTAAAGGCTGGTCAAAGACAGTAATCAGCGGTTTACGTGATGCCTTTAAACTGATTTATAAATCAGGTTTAACGACTCAGGAAGCAATCGAGCAGATCCGTACAGGAATTTTGCCGGAAGTGACTGAGGTGCAGCGTCTAATCGATTCTCTTGAACAGTCGAAGCGTGGTATTGTGCGCTAAAAGTTTAAGATAATAAAAAAGACACCCTATGGTGTCTTTTCTATTTTGGGAATTTCTATTTTACTTAAGAAATTTTATTTCCTCAGCTTTCGGATAATTCTTCAATAGCTTTGTTTTGTATTGCGATGCAAGCGTAGTATTCTTTTCAACATCTTTGCTGATGTTATAAAGCTGATACAGGGCAGTGGAGGCTTTCGCAGAATTTGGATAGCGATCAACGACAATCAGATAATTACGTTTCGCTTCAGCAAATTTTGGTGGGTCAATCGCCAGATTGAATTCCGCTAACCAGAAATAAGCATTGCTGATATAAACGCTATTCGGATTGTTTTTAATAAAGTTTTGCATCGGTGCAATGGCTTTGGCTGCACCGCCATTTTTATAAGCATCTAAAGCCACGGTATAAGCTGCTTTTTCAAGATCAGCAGGTTGCTGTCCGCTGCTTGCTGTATTGACCTTATTTGTGTTTAGGCTGGGTGCAGTATCCTGTGGGTTTTCCTCCGTTGGATTGTCCTCAGCAGGTTCAATTTTTTGTTGCAATAGTTCAAGGCGCTGATCAAGATCGGCATAACGATTGGTCAGTTCATTCTTGAGCCGTTCAATCTCATTTTCCTGTTCTTCCATTTTACCGCGCAAAATCCGCAGGTCATTTTCGAGTTGCTGGTTCTTTTGCATGATTTGCCAGCTGGTATTGGTTTGAACTGCTGGAGTTGCACCAGCCGCAATTGCTGCTGGGGTATTTACTGTGGTTTGATTCGTAGCTTGACTCAAGCCACGCGATTCAATCGGAATATTGGCAAATAGAGGCGTGGTAAAGAGTGCTGTCACTGCACACAATACGGTCTTTTTAAACATCATAAAATTTCCATAATTCTTTGTGAGATGCGGATCCGCTGCTCATCTTTTCAAAGTAGATCATTCATATACATTGCACACATTAAAAACGGCATTTTTAGAAAATGCAACAAGGTTTTACAAAGATCATGTGAATCTGAGTGTTGATGGATTGATTGTGAAGATCCCTTAAAAATCAGCAGAAATATCAATATTGTTTTTAAAATAATCAAACGGATAGCTTGAGGGATTATTTTGCGGAACAAGGCTTGCAACTTGATTAAAAATCTCTATACTCTGTTTTTGTAATGGTAGCCCTGCTGGTTACTTCGCAATTGTACTCTATGAACCCCGCCAGGACCGGAAGGTAGCAACGGTAATAGAACTATGATGTGCCGGAGCTTTGCTGGTAGGGTTGCCACCATATTCTTATTATAATAACAATGCGAATTCGCAGTTTTCTATTCTCAAATATCATTCCTTTTTCAATGTCATCAAACAGCACTATCTTATTATTTTAATGATTCAGATCATTATTATTTTATGTCGTGCTTTATTTTGCAGCTAATATTGGATAAATAACCAATATACTTATACGTGCATTAAGACTTTCAAAGAAGATAAGAATTAATCTTCTGCTTTACGGTTAATCGCCTTGATAATCGCATCCATTTCAAAACCACGATACATTAGAAAACGGATCTGTTTGGCTTTGAGCTTCAGGTCTTCACTGACCTCAGTCCCATATTTTTTGACTTTTAGTTCATAGGCTTGTTGAACCCAGTCGGTTTCTTTGAGTTCTTCTGAAATCAGGGCAGCATCAATCTTTTTGCTCTTGAGTTTCATTTTAATTTGATTGGGACCTTTGCCTTTACGCTTTTGACTCGACAACATGGTTTCCGCCACACGCTGATCACTTTGATAGTTCTCACGGGACAGCTCTTCCACTAAGGTAATGACTTCATCACGATGCTCTGCATAAAGGCTTAATTTCTCGATCAGTTCGGCTTTGGAATATTCCTTGCGCGTCAGTACGGCAAAGGCATAAGAACGTAAGCGTGAGCCTGTCAGTCCCGGTTTCTTCTCATCCTGAGTTGGGGTAGAGGAAAACAAACGTTCTTCAGGATCAAATTCAGGAGCGTCTTGGATCGCACTTTTTGCAGGTTGAGCTTGATCTTCAGTATCACCAAATTGCTGTTTTAAAGTTTCATAATCGAGCAGTTTGCTGAATTTCGCGTCTGACATGATTCTCTCGGATTTTAGATTCCCTATATAATAACAAAACGCCCCGGAGGGCGCTGTGTATTGACGTTTAAAGATGATGCATCTAATAAGATCATGCATCTAAAAAGTCAGGTTCTTCCTTGCTATCGTCTTCTTCAACAACCACTGCTTTAGTCAGAAGCTGGTCACGAATCAGTTTTTCAATCGTCTGAGCCATTTCTTTATGCTCTTCCAGATAACGGATGGTGTTGTTCTTACCCTGGCCAATTTTGTCGCCTTGATAAGAATACCACGCACCAGCTTTCTGCACGATTTCTTGCTGTACAGCAAGGTCGATCAATTCACCTAGATGGTTAACACCTTTGCCATAAAGAATCTGGAATAAAGCTTCTTTAAACGGAGGCGCCATTTTGTTTTTCACGACTTTGACTTTGGTTTCAGAACCAACAATCTCGTCACCTTCTTTCACTTGGCCGATACGACGGATGTCCAAGCGAACAGAGGCATAGAATTTCAGTGCGTTACCACCAGTTGTGGTTTCAGGGCTACCAAACATGACACCAATCTTCATACGAATCTGGTTAATGAAGATCACCATACAGTTGGAACGCTTGGCATTACCAGTAATTTTACGCAGTGCCTGGCTCATTAAACGGGCTTGCAGACCCATATGCGAGTCACCCATTTCGCCTTCAATTTCAGCGCGCGGAGTCAATGCAGCAACAGAGTCGACAACGATCATGTCGATCGCGCCAGAGCGTACCAGCATGTCTGCGATTTCAAGTGCCTGTTCACCGTGATCCGGTTGCGATACCAGCAGGTTGTCAATATCTACGCCCAGTTTGCGCGCATATTGAGGATCAAGTGCATGTTCCGCATCGATGAATGCACACGTACCGCCTGCTTTCTGACACTCTGCAATTGCTTGCAGGGTCATTGTGGTTTTACCTGAAGATTCAGGACCATAGATCTCGACGATACGACCTTTAGGTAAACCACCAATACCGAGTGCAATATCCAGCGTTAAAGAGCCTGTAGACACAGCTTCAACTGCCTGAACGGTATTGTCACCAAGACGCATAACTGTATTTTTACCAAACTGTTTTTCAATCTGGCTTAAGGCAGCGTTGAGCGCCTTGTTTTTATTCTCATCCATCTTACAACCTCAATACGATGTCACTAAGTTAGTACTCAAGTGGATGTCTTAAATTAGAGCTTTGTTCCACAGGTGTATAGTGACAGAATTTTCCCTAGTGTTCTATAAAAGTCAGCGCATGTACGACATATTCTGACGCTTAAATTTAATCGTCATTATAGGACCATGACTGATCGAAATTCTGACTATTTTCATTTTTAAATCTACTGATATCACGACGATCCTTCTTGCTTGGACGATGATCGGGACGAGCTAGATTATGCAACTTTCTTTGTGATGTAATCAATTCCCGGCGTGCAATACTGACTTCGGTTTCTTCATACAGTTTTTGTGCCACGGGTGCAGGTCCACGAACATCAGAAAGTTCCTTAACCAGCACGGTTTTTTTGTCGATGCCTTGCTGAATCGTCAGTTCCATACCAACACGGACTTCGCGCGATACCTTGACACGTTCACCATTGTGATGGACTTTGCCACCTTCAATCGCATGTTTGGCAATCGAGCGGGTTTTAAAAAACCGTGCTGCCCACAGCCATTTGTCTATACGCATGCCTACCGCATCTTCGGGTAAAGACGATTTACGCATATTTTTTTTCTACCTCAGCCTGATTTAAATGAGTGATTAAATCTGTTAATTGGTGCAGCATCGGGTAATTACAAGTCTGGCGTGCTACTTTGGCTGAAGAGGGTTGCTGGATGCTGAACAGGTTCTGAATGCCATAGGTTTGGGCCCCATTCAGGACTTTTTCAGTATCATCAATAAAATAAGCATGTGCAGGATCAAATGGATGCAACGCATTCAGGCCTTGCCAGAATTCGACAAATTCTTTGGCATGCCCAATCGTTTCTGAGCTGACGATGACATCGAAATAATCTCTTAAATTCAAGTGATCCAGTTTAAAGGCTAGACCTGCGCAGTCAGCATTGGTGGCCAGCCAGATTGGATAACCATTATTTTTAAGATAATCGAGCAATTCGAGACAATGAGGGCGCAAGGCGACTTTATCTTTATGTTCAATTTGCATCGCCAGAACATCGACTTCGACTTTAGCCGTCCAGAAGCGTGAAGAGTACCAGTTTAAGGTATGATTATGTTCCTGATAGAATGCATAGAGTGTCGCCTGGCTGTGTTCCAGGCTACAGCCATGTGTGGCAGCATAACGCACAGGCAATAACTCGTTCCAGATGAAATCATCGTAGGCAAGATCAAGTAAAGTGCCATCCATATCGAAAATTATGGTAGGTTTTTCAGAGCATTTTGACATATTTAGGTTTTCTATGTTTAAAGCAACAGCAGCACCACAAGATCCAATGATTTTGCAGTTTGTGCCCATTTTGACACAAGCCTGTGAAATTTTGCGAGAAGAATATCAGCGTTATTGTTCTGGTGCAGCTTTTGATGTCATCAAAAAAAATGATAATTCTCCGGTGACTCAGGCAGATTTTCGGGTCAATACTTATCTGACCCAGGCTTTGGCAGAGATTTCCAGCTTGCCTTTACTGTCTGAAGAAGGACAGGAACATGAACGCCGCTCATGGTCAGAATTCTGGTTACTGGATCCGCTAGATGGTACCAAGGAATTTCTGCACCAGCGCCCCGAATTTACCATTAATTTGAGTCTGGTCAGAGGCAGTTTGACCACTTTTGCCATATTGGCGGTTCCGGAGCAGCAACTGATTTATTTCTGTCCTGAGCAGGGCTTGCCTTATAAATATGATATCCAAAAGATGACATGGTTTGCTTATGAAATGCTTGAAACTACTAAAATGATTGCTGTGGGATTGAGCCAAAGTAGCCAGCAGAAACCGAAATATACCGAGTATTTGCAAAGTCTGGCTAAGCTCACTGACTACACCGAATTTAAAGCGGGCAGCGCTTATAAATTTTGCATGATGCTGGAAGATCAGGTAGACATCTATCCACGTTTTCATCCGACCTCGGAATGGGATACCAGCGCTGGTCAATGTATGCTCGAACGGATTGGGGGTGGTCTGGTTGATTTAGAAGGTCGTCCATTTATTTATAATCATCGGGATACCTTGCTGAACGGTGGATTCATTGCTTATAAAAATAATGATATGAAAATTATTGCATTGCAGGCAGTGTCTGACATGCAGGCCGAGCATTGAGCAAAATTCTGAGCGTGTTATAGTGGTGCTTAACCTATTACCAATCCAGAGTTGGCTGTAACGTGTCCCTGAAACTGCTTCCACCGAGTATGTTGAGTGCAATTGATTTATTGCCTGATGTACAAACGCCTGTCACCTTATTCACACGGCATTCGATTCGTGAGGAGGTTCCGGGGCAGGGTTTGGCAGGCTATGATCTGCAACTGACCAAGCAGGGGCGGGATCTGGCGCAGGAATGGGGTGCTTATCTGGCTGATCAAACCGATCGTGTGATTCATCACTGTATTTCAAGTCCGATTCAGCGTTGTATTGATACCGCTGCATTGATGATTGAGGGGGCAGATGCGGTTACCCCTGAGCAGAATACCCATCGTATTGAAATTATTGAACAGGGACTTCTAGTGGAGCCTGGCAGCTTTGTGCTGGATATTCAAAAAGCAGGGCCTTATTTTGCCAAGCAAGGTGCGCTCGGTTTTATTAACAGTTTTGTCAATAATGCCTTGCCGGGGATGAAACAGCCGATTCATGGCGTAGTGGATGTACTAGAACTGATTTACAACACCCATCCACAAAATAAATATGGGCTAAGTTTGGCCGTTAGCCACGACACCATTTTGGCAGCGATGATTGCGGTGATGTCAGGGCGTCAGGATGTCAGTCGGGAAGACTGGCCAAAAATGATGGAAGGTCTGTTTGTCTGGTTTGAGGGTGATGTATTCCTGGAATCCAAACTGAAATGGATCTGGCGCGGTCAGGTACATGAACTGGATATTGCCGATTTTAAACGTTCCCAACTTTCTTAAATGAAAATATTCTTTCAAAACTCAATTGTTCGCAGCAGTTGAGTTTTTTATTGGGGAGTTAGGAATTATGAAGATGGTGTGGCCTTTCATATTGACCATTCAATAAAAGTCAGTCTAAAACGATAAAAATAAATTTTAAACTGCACCTTTTTACATTTATAGGGTGAAAATTCAATAATGTAAGTATAAAAATTATCTATGCTTAATAAATATAGAAATATTCATCTTGAGGAAAATTATGAAAGTTATCACAATTTTTAGCCTGATCGCGATTTTGGGTTTAACCGCATGTCAAAAGCGGGACACTGACAATACGAAACAGGATAAAACCACTTCGCCATCCTCTATGGATAAAGATCAATAATCTAAAAGAGAGGGAGATTCAGGTTTTTATCTCACAGTATCGCATTGACTGGATGAGTGCTGTCTAAACAAATTATTTTTCTGAATGAGTCATTATATTTTTTAGTTTCTTCAAATTCCAGACACAAAAAAAGCCCTAAAAAGGGCTTTTTTCATTTGCGATTAGTTAGAAGCTAGTGCTTTAACTTGCGCGTTCAAGCGGCTCTTATGACGAGCTGCTTTGTTTTTATGGATGATGCCTTTGTCAGCCATACGGTCGATTACTGGAACAAGCGATTTGTACGCTTCAGTAGCAACAGCATAGTCATTAGTGCTGATAGCAGCTAATGTACGTTTAAGATAGGTACGAACCATAGAACGCAAGCTTGCGTTGTGTTTGCGTGCTTTAACGTTTTGACGAGCACGTTTTTTAGCTTGAGCAGAGTTTGCCACTCGTGCACTCCTTGAAATAGATTGGTCTGGGCGGGCTGAAACTCAACTGAAAACCAACATCAGAGGAATTATCACCAGCCCGTAAACAAGTGCCATATTTTGATTAAACTAAGCACCGAAGTCAAGTCTTGACATGCTTTGACAACATTTTAGATGCAGAAAAATTCTAAAGAAAACGTTAGATTAGTATTCCACCTAGGAGATCGTATAAAAAATGACTAAATCACTGACTCATCCCATCGTGATAGGTGCCACCGGCTTGGTGGGAAAACAACTGATAAAACGTTTGCAAGATGAGCCGACTTGCCAGCAGATTACTGCAGTGGTCAGAAAACATCAAAATGATCTGGATGCTTTGGATAAAGTTCAACAACTGGTACTGGAAGATTTCCTGATGTTGAATGATCAGGATGTCAGCAAGCATAGCCATGGTTTTAGCTGCCTGGGCAGCACCATGAAAAAAGCCGGATCCAAACAGGCATTTTATAGTATTGACTATACCATAAATGCTCACTTTGCAGAGCTGTTACAGCAAACCTCAGCCCATTATCTTTTGCTAAGCGCAATGGGTGCCGATTCCCAATCGCATTTTTACTATAATCGGGTCAAAGGTGAACTGGAAGAATATATACAAACATTGACCCTGGACAGAATCAGTTTGATTCGACCTTCATTGCTCATTGGTGAACGTCCAGAGCAGCGTTTTTTGGAAGATATCGCGCAGCAGGTTTACCACAAAGTATCGCGTTTTATTCCAGATAGTTTTGCCTATAAGCCAGTGACAGCCGATCAGGTGGCTCATACTATGGTCGAGGCCGCGCTAACTCAGACGGTAAAATTTGAAATTTATGATAATTTACGCATACAAAAAATGAAATGAGGGGAAAACACCGTGTCTACAGCAGCATTTGTCACCTGTGACTTGTTAGATGATCATCCAGAACTAGAGCTTCAGGTAGTGACACCTTGCCTGGACGGTAAATTTTTCAAGAGTTATGGGGCGCGCAAAACCTTTGGCGGTCAGATTGTGACAGTAAAATGTTTTGAAGATAACTCACGGGTCAAAGAATTATTGGCCACAGATGGAACAGGCAAGGTCTTGGTCGTAGATGGCGGTGCATCGATGCGTTGTGCCTTGATGGGTGACCTGATTGCAGAATCAGCAGTCAAAAATCACTGGAATGGTGTAATTATTTACGGTTGCGTCCGTGATGTCGATGCGATTGCTGAACTTGATCTTGGGGTGCATGCATTGGCGGCTATTCCACAAAAGAGTAATCGCAAGGGTGTGGGTGAAGTTGATATCTCTCTCTGCTTTGGTGGTGTCACGTTTAATGCTGGCGATTATGTCTATGCAGACAATAATGGTATTGTGGTGTCTAAAACAGCTTTAGTGGCTTAATCGGCTGAAATCTGCATTTCTGCATGCAAGAATAACAACAAAACTCATCTGTACCCTGAAAGACAGGATGCCTAGATTCTGTCTTTCATTCATATAAAACAAAAATAGGAAAATACTATGTTGAGTCATCAAATTAAAGTTGTACAAGCTTTGGCCTCTTCAATCGCTGAAGGTGGACGTGGGATGGTGGGTACACCGTTTCCAAATCAGCCTGAAAAAGCCTTGAAGCTCTATGAATACGAGGGTTCACCATTTTGTCGTCGGGTGCGTGAAGTCATGACCTTGCTAAATCTGGATTATGAAGTTTATCCATGTCCACGAGGGGGTACTCATTTCCGTCCTGAGGTGCAGCAATTGGGTGGAAAACTGCAATTTCCTTTTTTAGTTGATGAAAATACCGGTGATCGACTCTATGAGTCTCAGGATATTATCGATCATCTGTTCAAGCATTATGGCAAAACCGGCAAAACTCCCAAGAAATATGCTCACTATCCTAAAATTCCAGTGGCTGCAATTGCGGGAACCGTCCTCAATGGTTTACGCGGCGGAATGGTGAATCCCAAGATTAAGGATCGGCCAACACCTGAACTGTTATTAGAATTATGGGGCTTTGAGGCCAGTCCTTATACCCGAATTGTACGCGCCGTTTTGAGTGAACTGGAAGTGCCGTTTGTTTTTCATAATGTCGCTAAAGAGCGCTGGCAAGATTATGGACCGGCCAAATTGCGTTTAAAACCGGGAAAATATGAACCACTACCAGGCGGTAAGCGTGAACATTTGTTTGAAATGATGGGAAATAATATTCAGCTTCCCTATCTGGTCGATCCAAATACAGATACCAAAATGTTTGAATCGGCTGAGATTGTGAAATATTTAAAACAGCAATACGGTACTGCTTAAAGTAGACAGCTCGTATAACTTCAAAAGATTTTCTATCTTGAACTGCCATCTGCTAAACAGATGGCATTTTTTATGTCTATGATATGGAAAACGGGCGTAAGCGTTTCTCGCTGCTTAAAACTTCAGATAATAAAAAATAAATAAATCATGATTTTTAGTGTGATTTTGTTTATATTTTAATCTTAAAGGGGATATATAAAAATAAATATAAGGGGCGTGCTTATGACAGCATCGGAGGCAGTCTTGCCAGTACCAGTATTAATCGTTGAAGATGAATATGTCATTCAGCGCCGTTTAAAAATTATATTAACCAATCTAGGTTATAACGAAGACGTTCTGCTATTTGCCAACACGGTTAAAGAAGCATATTCCATAGTTCAGCAACAGCCGATTGCACTGGCCTTAGTAGATTTGGGGTTGCCAGATGGAAGTGGGATTTCAATTATTGAAAAAATCCGCGAACAGGACGCACAAGCGTTGATTCTGGTGGTGTCTGCCTGGAGTACCCAAGATAGCCTGTTTAGGGCAATTCAGGCCGGTGCGACCGGTTATGTGCTGAAAGAACGGGATGATGTTGAAGTCGCCTTGGCTATTCGCAGTATTTTGCGTGGCGGTGCACCGATTGATCCCTTTGTTGCCCGTGAAATTTTAAAACAGATTTCTATTCCCACCATTTCAGCAACAGTAGAACAGAACAGGCCAGCTGCGGATCAGGAAACGCTCACACAGCGGGAGCAGGAAATCCTGTCCTTGGTTGCGCAAGGTCTGAGTAATCGTGAAATTGCCGAGCAGCTCTGTGTATCACGCTATACCGTCGAAAGTCATATCAAGCATATTTACCGCAAACTCTCGGTCAGTAAACGTACCAAGGCGGTCAGTACCGCACGGCATCTGGGAATTCTGTAATGTCATCTGCCTGTTCCAGAAGCAGCAAACGGCAGCGACTGAAATGGATCGGTGTTTTTGTCCTGTGCAGCTGGCTTTGCTTGTTCTGTAGGATGAGTCAGGCACAAAACCATTTTCAGATTAATGATCTTTGTCAGGTGAAGATCGAATATATTCAGAAGGTTCAGGCTCAGGGTCCTACCGAGATGCCGACATCAGGCTGGCAAAGCGTACGTTTGCCGGATAACTGGCAGAATAACTGGAAGAATTATCATGGGGGTGCCTGGTACAAGATTGTCTGGCGTTGGTCATGTCAGGACAACATCCGCCTTGCAGAACCGGTTGCCTTTTCTATTGATTATATTAATTCGGCAGGTGCCGTGTTCCTGAATGGTGACTTGCTTTGGTCTGACCGGAACTTGCAAGAGCCCTTGTCGAAAAGCTGGAATATGCCGCGTTACTGGGTTTTCCCGATTAGCGGTTTGCGTAAAGACAGTAATGAAATCCTGATTTATGTAAATGGCTACAGTTTCCAAAGCGCGGGCCTGGGCAATATTCAGTTTAATAATGTGTTGGTGAATAGCCAGCAGTATTTGGAAAAAATCTGGGATCGCCGTACCGTATTCCAGATCAATATGATTTTCTCTGCCACGATTGGGCTGATCTGTTTCATTATCTGGTTATTCCGGCGTTCAGAAACCACTTTTGGCTGGCTGGCACTCAGTTCACTGTTGTGGATTCTGTTTATTTCCAATGTCTTGACTACAGAAAATTTTCCATTTCACTCCACGATTTCGGCAGCTAAAGCCAATATGCTTTTTTTCATTGCCTATATCCATTGTTTTTGTCTGTATCTGATCCGCTTTGTAAAACAGAAATTTAAGCAGTTGGAGCGAGGATTTATTCTGGTCAGCGTTCTGTCCAGCCTACTGGTGATGATCAGTCCTTTGGATTATTTGGAGCAGGTACTGGGTGGAGTGTTTATCATCTATGTATTGCTCTTTGTCAGTTGTACTGTGTATATCAGCTATCAGGCCATCAAAACCCGAAATGGAGAATATCTCTTCCTGACGTTATGTCTTTGGGGGATTTTGCTGTGTGTAGTTATCGACCTGATCATGTTGAACCAAACCAAGGTCAATGAATTTTCACCTTTATCTCCCTATACCTCACCGATTATTACCTTGTTTGTGGTGCTCATTATGGGTACACGCTTGAATCGTAATGTCAGGAAAATCGAAAAATTTAATAGCCAGTTAGAACGTAAAGTCCAGCAGGTCAGTGCCGACCTGAATAAAAGCCTGAGCGATAAACATCAATTGGAGCTGACCAATGTTCGTCTGCAAGAGCGGATTAATCTGTCACATGAACTGCATGACGGGTTGGGAGGGTCTATTGTCCGTTCCATGATTCTGGTGGATCAAAGTAGCGAAACAGTTTCTAAACAGCAGTTTCTTTCCATGCTGAAACTGCTCAGAGATGATCTCAGACAAATCATTGACAGTGGTTCATCTATTGAAAATAAAGTCCCACAAACGCCGGTACTCTGGATCGCACCGGTACGTTATCGTTTTACCCAGCTGATGGAAGAAATGGGGATTGTAGTTGAATGGTCATTTCCAAAAGTCTGGCAGCGTGAACCGACGGCATTACAGTGTTTGACCTTGATCCGAGTAGTCGAAGAAAGTCTGACCAATATCATTAAGCATAGTCAGGCCAGTCAGGTAAAAGTCAGTCTGGAATATTCCCAGCCACATCAGCTTACTTTAAGCATTCAGGATAATGGCATCGGTTTCGATGCTGACATGGTGCAAAAAAATGGTCTGAGTATTGGAATGCGCAGCATGAAAATGCGGGTTGAGCGCATGGGAGGATTGTTCCAGATTGAATCTGAACAAGGAGATACGCTGATTCGTGTTGTATTAGAGCTGTATCAGCCTTAATTAGTTAGAATTCTAGACTCTAAAAATAAAAAAGAGGATCATGTGATCCTCTTAAAAATTATTGCCTAAATAGAACCGTGGAAAGATTACTCGTCTTCTGGCGGTGGAACCAGCATCAACACGGCTTCATTTAATAATGCAGCAACATCTTCCAGAATTTCTTCATCAGCGAAGCCTTCACCGAATAACAGCGCTTCACCATCTGCAAGCTGTTTGAGTTTTGCGGTAAATGTCTCAGAGATGCACACACCCTCACCATTTGCCCAGAACAGAACGTCGCCGTCCGTTTCAGTATAAAGCAGGCGTGACGCAGGTTCGAGCATCAGGCTATAGCCCTGATCGAGTGCTTCTTCCAGATCACCTGTACCGATTTCTTCTGCTTCAGGCAGGTTTTCAGGATATTTAGGTTCGGACATCAAGCTCATGATGGCATCTTCGAGAACATTGGAATTATGCAGTTGCTGCATGATGTGTTCTTTCAGATATTCCAGCTCATTGCTGCTCACTTCACCGATAGCACCGACTTGATCACGGATGATATCCAGCAATGGGTTACGCAGCGTTTCATTTTCAGAGAATTTATCCCCGACACGATCCATCATGTCACTGATATTTGGCATGCGGAAACCGAATGAATAAGTCAGGCAGTCATCTTCAGCTACGCCGTAGTGAGCCAGACCAGGCGGTACATACAGCAAGTCGCCAGGTGCCAGCACTTCGTCAAAGTTAACTTCTATTTCAGGCAATAATTTAAGCGGTTGACCCGGAACGAATGCTGTTTCGGCATCACACATTTGCCCAAGCTGCCAGCGACGGTGGCCATAGCCTTGTACCAGAAACACATCATAGAAATCGAAATGCTTGCCGACTGAGCCGCCTTGTGGAGCATAAGACACCATGATGTCATCGCGACGCCATTGTGGAATAAACGGGAATTTTTTCCAAAACGCAGACAGGTCAAATGAATAGTGATCTACAGCCTGAACCAAAAGCGTCCAGAGCTTGGGCATTTTCTGGAAATCTGCTTTGAGCAAAGGTGAAGATTTCACGCTCCATTGATTCGGATCACGATCTTTCTGCTTGATGAGACGGGCAGTGACATGTTCTTCAAGCGCAAGTTCCATCACATCATTGGGTTCAAGCAAACTGGCGATTTCAGGCATTGCATTACGCACCAGTAAAGGTTTCTTTTGCCAGTATTCGCTAAGGAATTGTTCAGCGGTAATACCGCCTAGTACGTCTAAAGGTTGAGACATAGAGTAAAGCCTGAATTTAAAGGGAGAGATTAAGGAACCAAAATTTTTAATTCACGAAGAATATGACAGAGCTTGATCATTGGCATGCCCATCAGCGTGGTCTGATCTTGTCCGATCATTTCTTCAAACAAGCTGATACCGAGGCTTTCACATTTGAAACTGCCTGCACAATGCAAAGGTTGTTCAATTTCGACATAACGCTCGATTTCGACCTGAGACAGTTTGCGGAACTTGACTTTATAGTGTTCAACCAGACTTTGTTCAAAACCGGTCGATAGCTGCTGCACACTGAGCGCAGTACTAAAATAGACAATCTTGTGCGAGTTGGCTTGTAGCTGGCGAATGGCCTTTTCAGTCGTTAACGGTTTACCAATAAAAATATCCGGCGCACCTTCACGCCATGCCACCTGATCTGAGCCGATCACAATCGCTTCTGGATTTTGTTCAGCAATATATCTGGCTTTCTCAAAAGCCAGTCGTTGTGCCAGATCATCTGCGTGATTTTCCCCGCGAGGAGATTCATCAATATCCGGTACCATGGAAATATAATTAATATGCAGACGATCCATCAGCGCTTTGCGGGTTTGACTGGACGATGCCAAGATAATTTGTGCAGAATTCATTAGACAGCATATTCCTCAAGAATATTTAACGGTACATACGCCAGAACAGCTTTGTGACAGGCTTGTAGCTTGATCGGTGGAGCTTGACCCGCTTCATAGGCTTCGACCCAGCGCGTTACGCAGATACACCAGAAATCGCCAGGTTGCAGGCCCGGGAAATCCAGTTCGGGCAAAGGCGTAATCAGGTCATTACCGACTTTTTGAGAAAAATTCAGAAATTCTGAGGTCATTTGCGCGCAAACCGTATGCTGGCCCAGATCGGTGGTCGCAGTATGGCAAAAGCCATTGCGGAAATATCCGGTAATCGGATCGAAGCAACAGCTGGACAAAGGCTCACCTAACACGTTCAAACGGTTAAGATTTGGATCAGGATGTATCGACATAGGGACTGAATCTAAAAGAGGCTTTTTTCTATCATAACAAAACTTTGGCATTCATAATGTTTTCTGCAAAAGATGCTAACCTTTTTCTGCATAATCATTTAAAATCGCCTGGTTTTAATATCTATAAAGTGAGCTCTACATGAACTTTCAGCGTATGACTGACCTCGATTTAGCAGGTAAACGTGTTCTGATCCGTGAAGATTTAAACGTTCCTGTTAAAAATGGTGTGATCACCAGCGATGCGCGTCTTCGTGCAGCATTGCCAACGATTAAAGCAGCACTAGAAAAAGGCGCTGCAGTCATGGTGTATTCTCATCTGGGTCGTCCGGTTGAAGGTGAGCCTAAAGCTGAACAGTCACTTGCTCCTGTAGCGGCTTACTTGACTGAAGCTTTGGGCCAAGAAGTGAAACTGTTTACTGACTATTTAGATGGCGTTGATGTTCAGCCAGGTCAGGTAGTTCTACTGGAAAATTGCCGTTTTAACGTCGGCGAGAAGAAAAACAATCCTGAACTTGCAGCAAAATATGCAGCATTGTGTGATGTATTCGTGATGGATGCCTTTGGTACAGCACACCGTGCAGAAGCATCTACTGAAGGCGTAGCGCGTCTGGCTAAAGTTGCAGCTGCAGGTCCTTTACTGGCAGCTGAACTTGATGCGCTTGGTCGTGCACTGCAAACCCCTGAAAAGCCAATGGTGGCGATTGTTGCAGGTTCTAAAGTCTCTACCAAGCTAGATGTTTTAACCTCACTTTCTGACATTTGTGATCAATTGATCGTCGGTGGTGGTATTGCCAACACGTTCCTTGCTGCGGCCGGTTATAACGTGGGCAAATCATTGTGTGAAAAGGATCTGATCGATACGGCAAAAGCCATTGCTGCAAAAGTAGCAGTTCCACTTCCTACTGACGTAGTCGTTACAGATGCCTCTGAAATTAACTTTGAAGATTTCTTGGGTTCATTGGCTGCTGCGAAAGCGACGGTGAAAAACGTTGCAGATGTTGCTGACAACGACATGATCCTAGATGTAGGTCCAGAAACTGCGAAAGCATTTGCAGAAATCCTGAAAACCTCTAAAACCATTCTTTGGAATGGCCCGGTCGGCGTATTTGAAGTAGATCAATTCGGTGAAGGGACTAAAACTTTATCTTTAGCAATTGCTGAATCGGAAGGTTTTTCGATTGCGGGCGGTGGGGATACACTTGCTGCGATTGATAAATATGAAGTGGCTGACAAAATTGGTTATATCTCGACGGGTGGCGGTGCATTCCTTGAATTCGTTGAAGGTAAAACCCTTCCTGCAGTTGCGGTATTGTTAGAACGTGCTTAATGGAATGTCCTAAGCTAAAAAGCTGGCCAAGTGCCAGCTTTTTTTTATGTCATTTTTTTGACAGTGAAAACTTACCCTTCATGGCTTCGTCATTAAAATGCAATAAATCTGTCATAAGATGCAGTCATTAAATCATCAAATGACGAGAATACGTGATGAAAAAACAGTTAACTACGGCAGTATTATTAGCAGCATCTCTGGCACTGACTGCATGTGCAAAACAGGAAAGTGCACCAGAAGCTGAAGCAGAAAGCTCGGCAGCAGTGGCGGATCAGGCTGTAACTCCAGAACAGCAAGCCGCCATTGACGCTATTGACCAGCCAATTCTAGATGAAAAAAATACCGATATCCCGGCTGAAATTGCCAATGCTCCAGCCGATGAAGCGACTGCGGACGAATCAGTTGCTGCGACTTCAGAGCCTGTAGCACCTTAATCTGGTTGATGTGACACAAAATCCCTGCAAATGCAGGGATTTTTTTTAAATAGTGTTATTTGTTGCTGAATTGAAACCTTTGAACATGTAGAATATGTGGCATTCACTGGGAGGATATTATGGCTCTTATTTCATTGCGCCAGCTCTTGGATCACGCCGGCGAACATGCTTACGGCGTACCAGCATTTAACGTAAACAACTTAGAACAAATGCGTGCAATTATGCTTGCAGCAGATGCAACCAATTCGCCTGTTATCGTACAAGCATCTGCGGGTGCGCGTAAATATGCAGGCGCTCCGTTCTTGCGTCACCTGATTTTGGCTGCAATTGAAGAATGGCCACATATTCCAGTGGTAATGCATCAAGACCACGGTACCAGCCCTGACATTTGCCAACGTTCAATCCAGTTAGGCTTTTCATCAGTGATGATGGACGGTTCACTGGGTGAAGATGGTAAAACACCAACTTCATATGAATATAACGTTGATGTGACTCGCCGTACAGTTCAAATGGCACATGCGTGTGGCGTATCTGTTGAAGGTGAAATCGGTTGTTTGGGTAGCCTTGAAACAGGTATGGCGGGTGAAGAAGATGGCGTAGGCGCAGAAGGCGTACTGGATCATTCTCAACTCCTGACTTCAGTTGAAGAAGCACGTAGCTTCGTTACTGATACCAATGTTGATGCGCTTGCAATTGCAGTAGGTACTTCACACGGTGCGTACAAGTTCACGCGTCCACCTACAGGTGATATTCTTGCGATTGACCGCATTAAAGAAATTCACGCAGCACTTCCAAATACGCATCTTGTCATGCACGGTTCAAGCTCTGTGCCACAAGAATGGTTGGCAGTGATTAACCAGTATGGCGGCGACATCAAGGAAACTTACGGTGTTCCGGTTGAGCAGCTGGTTGAAGCGATCAAACACGGCGTGCGCAAGATCAACATCGATACTGACTTGCGTTTAGCATCTACCGGTGCAATGCGTCGTATGATGGCAGAAAAACCAAGCGAATTCGATCCACGTAAATTCTTCAGCGCAACTGTAGATGCAATGAAGCAAATCTGTATCGATCGTTACGAAGCTTTCGGTACTGCAGGTAATGCAGACAAGATTCGCCCAATTTCTTTAGAGAAAATGGTGTCACACTATAAATAATTCCCAGTGAATCATTTATAAAAAAAGCCCACTGCAAATGTGGGCTTTTTTGTAGACTCATAAATATCAAGAATAAGAGCAGCATATGGAACTGATTTTCGCAGCAGCGCTATGCAGCGTTGCGGTCTCAATATTATTAAAAGTCGCCAAAAATAAGGGCTTGAGTCCGATACACATGATTAACTGGAACTATATGACAGCCAGTCTCTTATGTTTTTTCTGGTTCCAACCTGATATTCAACATATTTCAATGTCTCAGACGCCTTGGTTGCTTATTCTGGCTTTGGGTATTTTGCTTCCGAGTGTATTCCTGCTTCTGGCCAAGGCTTTGCAAACGGCTGGGATTTTAAAAACCGAAATTGCCCAGCGACTTTCTGTAGTCTTGTCACTGGCTGCGGCCTATTTTATTTTTCAGGAACAGTTTAATCAGCTGAAAATACTCGGGATCGCTTTAGGTATTGGCGCAGTGCTGTGCATCCTGTTTTCACATCGACAAAGTACAGGACAGGGCAGTCAGGGAATGTTATATCTGGGCTTAGTCTGGGTCGGTTATGCACTGATAGATGTATTGTTGAAATATACAACCAGTCTTGGCCTGCAATTCGCGGTGGCGCTGAATCTGATGTTTGTTTGCGCTCTGATCATTTCGATGGGCTATCTGTTACTCAAATATAAAAGCTTGGGCTCGATGCAGAATATCGGCGCTGGTCTGTTATTGGGTATCCTGAATTTTGCCAATATTGCTTTCTATGTCAAAGCCCATATGCTGCTCAAGGATTCACCGGCGATCGTCTTTGCCGGCATGAATATTCTGGTGGTGGTATTTGGTGTGATAGCAGGTCTGGTATTCTTTAAAGAGCGGCTCAAACCTGCAAGTACTCTAGGATTGCTGCTAGGCTTGACTAGTGTGATTTGCCTAGCTTATGCAATGTCTGTTTGACATAAGAAGATGCAAATTCAATCGGATGTCGGAGCAGGTCGCCTGCTTCGGCCAGTCCAACTAATAAACCGGCCTGTTGGCAGTCTGGACAGTGCGGATAACGATGCTGTTGATCTTTGTAGTGCTGGAGATAAATTTTATCGCAATGATGGCATTCAAATTTCAGGGATTTGGATGTAAGGAGCGACATAGATGACCTCTATTGTTATTCTATTAGATGGTAAATAAAGCAAAAAATAGGCCCGAATTGACATAGAAAGGGGCGCTTGACCCCTTTTATAGCATAAAATCCTTACAGTTTGGTGAAAATATCTTCAGCGGCAAGACGTGATTTAGGCAGTTTGGCATTGAAGTCGTTTTCACTGTGATAGCCTAAAGTCAGCAATACAGAGGGGATCAAGCCCTGTTCTGCGAGTTGTAATTCTTCACTGATAATCTCTTCGTCAAATCCGCCAATCGGGGTGGCATCAACCCCTTCAATTCCGGCAGCTAAGAGCATTTGACCGAGTGCAATAAAGGTCTGGTTTTCAGCCCAACGCTGAATATCACCTTTTTCATTGCGATAATAATGAATATAACCTGCACGGGTGTTTTTCTGACCTTCCTTGGCGGATTCATCTTTAAATCGGCCACTGAGATCATCGCGGTTCAATAAGTTTTCTAGATGCAACTCATTAATATCGGCTTTGGTGCAGAATAAAATGGTATGTGAAGAATCCAGAACTTTGGGTGCATTGTAGGCATAAGTACCGACCAAGGCTTTGGCAATGCGCTGTTTGGCTGCCTCATGATCGGCAATAAAAAAATGCCAAGGCTGAATATTGATTGAAGAGGGTGCCAGACGCAAAATTTCTAATAAGCGCTCGAACTGTTCTGCCGGGATTTTCTTGCTAGGATCATAGGCTTTAGTGGTATAGCGGGTCTGCGTGATCTTGAGTAAATCCATCAATGGGCTCCAATCTTTTTAAATAAACAGCGAGTAGAAGTTTTAAATATATACATTTTTCACATCCCCTGATTATTACAATAAAAAAGCATCAGGCAAAGCCTGTTCTGAAATGATCTTGAGCTGGATTCAAGCAAAACTTAGAGTTAAATCAGATTAAAATCCAGTTTTTGTCTATTGGCACTTTTAAGCGAGAAGCGTTTAATAAGAGGCATCGCCAGCAACATGCAAATAGGTTAGCGGATGCAAGTGACCAATTACTTTAAACACAAACTGAAAACCCAGCAGCAAATCGGCTTATGGATTGGATTGGCAGATGCCTATGGAACCGAGATTGCGGCAAATGCAGGTTATGACTGGCTGCTGATTGATGGTGAGCATGCACCCAGTGATTTGAGAACGACTTTGTCGCAACTGCAAAGTATTGCTGCTTATCCCTCGCAAGCAGTGGTACGACCACCCATTGGTAGCGTACAACTGATCAAGCAACTCCTTGATATCGGTGCACAAACGCTGTTGATTCCGATGGTAGAAACCGTGGAACAGGCCGAACTCATGGTCAGGGCAGTCCGTTATCCGCCTGAAGGAATTCGTGGCGTTGGTGCTGCACTGGCACGTGCCACCCGCTGGAACAGCATTCCAAATTATTATCAGACGGCACATGAAGAAATCTGTTTATTAATCCAGATTGAATCGGTCACAGGACTGGAAAATCTGGATGCTATTCTTCAGATCGACGGGATTGATGGCGTGTTTATTGGCGCCGTTGATCTATCTGCCACTATGGGTTATCAAGGTGATCCGAATCATCCTGAAGTACAAAAAGCTGTAATTGATGCAATCCAGCGGATTCGTTCTGCAGGCAAAGCTGCAGGAATTCTGTCAACCCAGCATGAAGTGACGCAAAAATATATCGAACTTGGCACTGAGTTTGTAGCAGTGGGCGTAGATACCAGTGTTTTGATGAATTCCTTGCGTGATCTATTGGGGAAATATAAAAAGGATATCAATGTGAATAATCCGACTAGCGGTTATTAATCAACAAGAGATTCTGAATGAATAGCTTGCTTAGATTTTTAGTTTATTTTTAACCGGAAATTCTTTAGATGAGCTATTCATTCAGCCATAAGAAAATCATAATGAACCTTCAAGATGCAGAACAATTTTTACAAGAACAGCAGAACATCTTAGAGAACCAACGTCAGCAAAAAACTAGACGAGTGCAACAAGCCTTTTTTATGATTCACGTACTGTTTGTAGCCTTAAATGCTATTCTCTTGATCCTAAATTATCAAAAGACGGGAGAGTGGAACTTGCCGTACCTCGGGCTGAGTTTCATGTCTCTAATATTGATTTTAAGGTATTTAAATACAGGTTTTGTTTATCAACGGAAATGAAGTAACGTTAAAATGAATTTTAGATCATAAAAATCAAAAGCCTAATAATTAACAAAGCATGAAAAAAGTTCTTAAAAATCCCATTCTATTGTCATTACAATGTAATTTTGCTTTTGCTGGATAAATAGCTTACACTGGTTGCACTTCAAGCAAGTACTGTTCTTGCTTCTATTATTATTTTAAGCTGATTGTGATGTACTTTTTAGTTCAAGTATTTGAACTCAAATAAGATCTACTAACCATAGAACTATTATGTAAACTAGGTTGTTATTAATCTCTCTCCATATAGTCACAAAAAGCTCATATCGTGTGAGTAAATATTTTGATCAAAATCAATGAATGGCATATTGCCACTGCCGCTGATGGCAATGAAATTAACGTGAAACTGGTTCCATTAAAGCGCAAGCAAAATACAATGGACGGTTTTATCTGGGTTGAGGTCGGTAAAATGATTCAATTGCCAACGGGTGAGGAATTTCAGTTCAATCTCGATGGTAAAAGTTTCTATACTGGGGTAAACCAGCTTTATCGTCTGTGTTAAGCAGATCAATATCGTAAAAAGTGGCTGATTAATATCGCCACTTTTTTAGTTTCAGGGTATCAAAACTTTGATCTTCCTGAATTTCCAGAATCTCTGCACTGTCTTCTTTCCAGTCGCCTAGTACAATTCTTCTTTTCTGGGCTAACTGATGAATGGCTGCGCGATGCGTATGACCATGGATCAGTACATCTACATCCTGTAATGCCAGCTCAACTGCATGTGAGTTGACGTCCATCACTTCATAGCTTTTAAACTGTTGTGCCTGATGGCTTTGTTGACGAAAGCGGTTGGCTAGTCTGGTTCGAAATGAGAGAGGGGTTTTTCTTAAGAAGCCAAGTAGCCAGGGATGACGAATAATCTTTTTAAAACGCTGATAGGAGACGTCATCGGTACATAGGGCATCGCCATGTTCCAGGCGAAAATGTGTTCCGGCAATGATTAGCTGATCGATTTCGGGAAGAAGCTGCCCGCCAAATCGAGCTAAAAATTTACTTCCTAAGACAAAATCCCGGTTGCCGGCCTGAAAATAGAGTTGATTCCCAGCCTGAGTAAACTGTTTTAATGCAGTGACAATCTCGTCCAGCCACGGAGACTTATAATCATCACCAATCCAGGCATTGAACCAGTCACCCAAAATATACAGTTGGGTATTTTGATCTTGATACTCAGTTAATAAATCTAAAAACCCCCGAACAAGTCGAGGGTGATCAGGTGACAAATGTAAATCTGAGATAAACAGATAGATCACGAATCTTTTCCTTGTTTAATTTAATCCCTCCCGACCTCCCTTTGAAAAAGGGAGGAAAACCTTATTTTGATAAAAGGTGATTCCCTCCTTTATTAAAGGAGGGTTAGGGAGGATTTAAACTTATTCAGAAATGATTTTTGCAGATTCGATTACTACATTTTCTAGAGGAACGTCAGCGTGGTAGCCACGGTTGCCAGTACGTACGTTTTTGATTTCGTTCACAACGTCCATACCTTCAACCACTTTACCAAATACCGCATAACCCCAACCTTGAGCAGTTTTGCCAGAGTGGTTAAGGAATGAGTTGTTTTTCACGTTAATGAAGAACTGAGCAGAAGCAGAGTGCGGTGCCTGAGTACGCGCCATTGCAATCGTACCTTCGTCATTGGTCAAGCCGTTGTCTGCTTCGTTTTCGATTGCATCACGTGTTGCTTTTTCCTTGAAATTTTCATCCATGCCGCCGCCTTGGATCATGAAACCATCAATAACACGGTGGAAAATTACGCCGTCATAAAAACCGTCACGTACGTATTCTAAAAAGTTAGCTACGGTTTTAGGTGCTTTTTCAGCATTGAGTTCTAGAACAATACGACCTTTATTGGTGTTTAATTCGACTTGAGGAAAACTCATTGTGTAATCTCCTGATCATGGACGAGTGCCATGGTTTTTTCTGAATGAGTGAAGCATAAGCAAACTACATTCGACAAGGCAAGTAAAAACATTATTTTCTTTGTTAAAAGCATAAAAATAATACCTTATTTATACGTTGATTTATCAAGGCATTTCAAATACTGCCAGACAGGGCGTTATATTCCCGACAGGCACGAATTGAATCATTTTCTGATTCCGTAAAGCGTTGATATTTTAGTTTTGGGCAGCTTACTGTATTTTCACTTTTTAAAATGAGTGAATTGAAATCAAATACCCTAGTTAGCGGTTGAGAGATTAATCACCTATAGTTAAACTAAGGAACTTTGATAATGAATATACGTACAGCTTGTACGATGAAATATTCGTTAATCCCTTTTTAACTTTAGAAGTGAATGATTGATCATGAAGCCAAATGATGTTGTGACATCTCTGCCCGAGAACCCGACCCAAAAGAACAATGCAGTCGATTCAGTGCAGCAGCAAGAACAACAACCAGGCTTGGACTTTGTACGTCAGGTCATTACCGATGATTTAGCCGCTGGTCGTACTCAACAGGTGGTGACGCGTTTTCCGCCTGAGCCGAATGGCTATTTACATATTGGCCATGTGAAAGCAATTTGCTTGAACTTCGGTATTGCCGAAGAATTTAAAGGTGTGTGTAACCTGCGTTTTGACGATACCAACCCGGATGCCGAAGAGCAGGAATATGTGGATGGTATTGCCAATGATGTGAAATGGCTGGGTTTCCAATGGGAAGGCGAGCCGCGTTATGCATCAAGCTATTTCGATCAACTTTATACCTGGGCAGTTCAGCTGATTGAGCAGGGCGATGCCTATGTGGATTTGCAAAGTCCGGAAGAGATTCGTTTAAACCGTGGTAATTTCGTTGAGCCAGGTAAAAACTCGCCACAACGCGATGCAACGGTTGCAGAAAACCTGGAGTGTTTTGAGAAAATGCGCAGCGGTGAATATGCAGAAGGTCAGGCAGTTTTACGTGCCAAGATCGATATGACTTCACCGAACGTGCATATGCGTGATCCGATTCTGTATCGTATCCTGCATTCTGAACACCATCAGACTGGCGATAAATGGAAAATTTATCCAATGTATGACTATGCGCATCCACTTTCTGATGCGATTGAAGGCATTACGCATTCACTGTGTACTTTGGAATTCCAGGATCACCGTCCGTTCTATGACTGGGTGGTGGCAAAAGTTAAATCACCATCCGTGCCACGTCAGTATGAATCGAGCCGTTTAAATGTGGACTATACCATCACCTCAAAACGCAAATTGCGTAAGCTGGTTGAAGGTGGCTATGTTCAGGGCTGGGATGATCCACGTATGCCAACTGTAGTGGGTATGCGCCGTCGTGGTTTCACGCCTGAAGGTCTGCGTGATTTCTGTCAACGTGTTGGTGTATCGAAAGTTGATGGCAGTATCGTCGATGTAGCCATGCTGGAATACTGTATTCGTCAATCTTTGGAAAATACCGCCGCTCGTGGTATGGCCGTGTTAAATCCATTAAAAGTGACTTTAACCAACTTGCCAGCCGACATGGATTTGACCCATTCACGTCATCCGAATGTTGATATGGGTGAACGTGTTATTCCATTGACGACCGAACTATATATTGACCGTAAAGACTTTGAAGAAGAGCCACCAAAAGGCTTTAAACGTCTGATTCCAGGCGGTGAAGTCCGTTTACGTCATGCCTATGTCATCAAATGTGACGAAGTCATTAAAGATGAAAATGGTGAAGTGGTTGAACTGAAATGTTCGATTGATCCTGAAACTTTAGGTAAAAATCCTGAAGGTCGTAAGGTCAAAGGTGTGATTCACTGGGTATCTGCGACTAAAGGCGTTCCTGCAGAAGTGCGTATTTACGACCGTCTGTTTACGGAGTCTGATCCAGAAGTGGGTGATGACTTCTTGGCAAACCTGAACCCTGAATCATTGAAGGTGGTTCAGGCCGTGATTGAGCCTGCATTAGCGCAAGCTCAGCCGGAGGATCGTTTCCAGTTTGAGCGTGAAGGTTATTTCGTGGCAGATCAATATGATCATTCCAGCGAAAAACCGGTATTTAACCGTATTCTGGATCTTAAGGACAGCTTTAAACCAGGCAAATAAGCTGGTTTAAGTCAGAATGTAAAAAGCTCAACTCTGGTTGGGCTTTTTCAATACAGCAGGGAAAATTGCATGATTGTGCGTGATAAGAATAATAGTTTGGGGTTATTGTTTGCCTGGCAGGGAACGATTCTGCCCAAGGTGCTGCCCGCATTAATCTTGGTGGTTTTTATTTCCGCTTTGCTGGTGTATTTGAGTCAGGCGCATTTCGTGAGCCTTCCTGCTGTTCCGGCAATTGGCTTTACCATTTTTGGTGTCATTCTCTCGATTTTTTTAAGTTTTAGAAATACAGCCTGCTATGATCGCTGGTGGGAAGGGCGCAAACTTTGGGGCGCGCTGATTGCCACCACGCGTCATTTATGCCGTGATAGCCACGTTCTGGACGATCAAACCCGTGAAGTCTTATTGTACCGCATGATGTTGTTTACCCATCTATTACGTGACCGGTTGAGACAGCAAACGCCCAGTATTCAGACTTATCAAGCCACTACCGGTTTTGAACCCAAGTCATTCGAGCAATTGCCGATGCAAATCAATCCATCACAATGGGTGCTAGAACAGATGCAAATAGAGCTGGTACAACAGTATCAGCAGGGCAAGATCAGCGATATTATTTATAACAACCTGAATCAGCACACTGTGGCTTTGGGAGATATTCAGGCCGGTTGTGACCGGATTTTGTCAACGCCATTACCATTTTCTTATTCGGTATTGTTACATCGTGCGGTTTATTCTTTTTGCTTTATCCTGCCTTTCAGTTTGCAGGCGAATTTAGGCCTGTGGACGCCGATTCTGGTCGGGTTGATTGCTTATATGCTACTCGGGCTCGATGAGCTCAGTGCGGAGCTGGAAGAACCCTTTGGCTTGCAGGATAACGATCTACCGCTAGATTCAATTGTACGGCTGGTAGAGCGGGAAACCCTAAGCTCTTTAGGTAAAGCACTACCTGAGGCAATTCAAGCCAGAAAAGGCTATTTGACTTGATTCCTTATCAACATCATCAAAATGTAAAACACGAACTTAAAATTTCTTGCTCACAAAAAATCATCGGCAGGCTGAGCTTTAAATTAACGATGTTTAAGATTGGTCAGGTCTGACACTTTGGTTTTAGCCTGATCTTGCAATTCACGGTATTGTTGCAAACGCAGATTGGCTTTATCTCTGAGTTTTTTCTTGATGTACAGCGCCAATGCGAAACTGGTCGTGGTCAGGGTCAGGAACATGCTGTTCATAAAACTCATCATCGAGCTAATATAACCAATCGTGGTCAGGCGATTCATCATATAAATTACTTGCGGGCTACTTTCCACACCGGTAATCGCCCAGGTACACAAATGTTCGCAATTATTAATAATCAGATGATAGTTGTTTTCATGCATTCTGGACCGCATGCGGCGCACCACTTTACGACCTTTATATTTTGCCGAGTCATAATGTTGCATATGAATTGGTTTGCCATGACTGAATTTTTCAATAGAAGTTATTTCAATCGGGCGTTTCTTGAATAAATGCGCAAAGCCCGAATAATGAATGACACGACCACGTCCGGCGTAAATCCCATGATGGGTATAACCGAAATGTTTAACCATAAGATGTGCGCCTATGGGAAACCGTTTAGTCTGTTGCATATCAGAATTAAGCCATTTAAAAAAGCATTGTCGTTTAATAGGAAGTGTACTGTGTTTTGCTAAATTAATCGATGCCTTGCCTGAGTTTCAGATCAGAATTGAAGAGTTATTAAGCCAAGTTTTAAAGGAGCTAGAAGAGAGCAGAATTTAGAACATATTCTTCTGATAAAGGTTTTAAATAGCCTAAGCAATTACTAAAATTTCTGCAAAATCAAAAGCATGGATCAAGGAAGTCATTCAACATTTTCTGCCTGATCCCTGAAGCTTTTAAAGTTGAAGTTAATAAACTATGCTGAAATAGAGAAGACCAAACCCTTAAACTAAACTTTCAAGCATAAAAAAAGCACCTGACTACGCAAGTGCTTTCTTTATACGGCTGTAACCTTGGCCGATTACTGCAATGGCAAGTGCTGAAGTTCATTCAGTTCTTTGCGGCTATAGCCGCGAGATACAAGAACCTTTTTAATTCCGATGATGATTTCTTCATCAGTAGCTTTAGAAAGTGCTTCAAGAAGCTGTTCATTTGTCTTGCAAGAGCAATCATTTTCAACACAAGCAATTTGATTCTTGTGTTCATTGTGTTGTTCATGAGAAAACAACTTTTGCCAAAAACTCATAGAGCCTTCATACAACAACCTAACATAGAGTGAAATATAGCCAATTAAATAAATAAAGCAATAGGACCTATGTGATAAAAGCAGCAGTCAGGCTAGAAAATTTCCGATTGAAGCCTAAAGGTCTAACGATATTTCTTGCTGTACAAGTCAATATTTATTATTAAATACATGATTTATAGTATAAAAAATGGAGCTTCAAAAAGCTCCATTTTTGTAACAATATAATAAATTGAAACAAATTCTTTATACTTTTTCCAACAATACACCCGTTTCAACATGATGTGTATACGGGAACTGGTCAAACATGGCGAACTTGCTGATTCTATGCGTTTGAGACAACTGTTTCAGATTGTCATATAAGGTATCTGGATTACAAGAAATGTAAATAATACGCTGGAAACGCTGTAACAGTTTCAGCGTTTCATCATCAATACCAGCACGCGGTGGATCGACAAATACCGTATCAAAATCATAAGTCGAAATGTCAATTTGTGCTTCCTGCAAACGACGGAAAACACGTTCGCCATTATAGGCTTGAGTGAATTCTTCGGCAGACAGACGCGCAACCTGAATATTTTCAATCTGGTTCTGCTCAATATTCCACTCAGCTGCATAAACTGAAGATTTGGCTAATTCAGTGGCCAAAACACGGCGGAATTTGGTCGAAAGCGGCAGGGTAAAGTTCCCATTGCCACAGTAGAGTTCCAGCAAATCTTTATCTGATTGTTCCGCTGCATCACATGCCCATTCCAGCATTTTTTGACAAACTTGTGCATTGGGCTGGGTGAAGCTGCTTTCGATCTGCTTATATTTATAGTGACGATCAAAAACAGACAGTTCTTCCACCACATATTCATCAGTCAGGACGAATTTCTGGCCACGGCTTCGGCCAATCAGTTTAATATTCAGTTTTTCCGCCAGTGCTTTTGCTGCAGGTTCCCAGCTTTCATCCAGCTTGCGGTGATAAATCAGGGATACCAGAACCTGACCACTTAACGTCGCCAGAAAATGGACTTCAAATAAACGATGACCCAGATTGGCATCTGCCTTGAATGCTGCCAGTAGTTGCGGCATCAAGTTATTAATACTGCGGTCTGCAATTGGAAACTCATCAATACGAATCACTTTTTTATTGTTGTTTTCGTCACGTTCGAACATGGCATAAAACAGATCATCTTCAGTATGCCAGATCCGGAATTCAGCACGCATGCGGAAATATTTTTCAGGAGACTGGAATACTTCTAAAGCAGGTGGTTGATATTCGGCAAACTGAGCGCTGATGCGTTCAATTTTGGCTTCAAGTTGTTGCTGATAAGATGAAGTCATATGCAGTAAGAAATCGCAAATATTTTAAAGCGCAAATGGTAGCAAAAAATTGCCGATCTGCCTAAGCCTATTGTAGTCAAGCCGCTTTAAAAGCTGCATAAAAAAGACCAAACCTTCTGAGGAGAGAGGTTTGGCCATAAAGAGGAAAGATTTAAGCTAAAAATGCTGAGATGATTGGACTGATTTAGAGATTATCCATCGTCATCAAGCTGGCATTGCCGCCTGCCGCCGCCGTATTGATACTGATCGCGCGTTCAATCACAAATCGCTCGACCGGAATATCATAGTTGCCCGAACTTAAATGGGTGATACCAATAATTGCACCTTTTCGGCCTGCAATGCGTTTTTGCAAATCAATCAGTTCAGAAGAATCACCATGATGCATGACGGCATCAAACGCGCCTGTTTCAATATCCCGGACCACTTTAAATTGCTTGCTGATCGCGGCTGGCATGGTTGGTAAATATTTCAGAATAAAAGTATTGTCAGCTAGGAATGCAGGACGACTGCCGACCGATAAAATTGCCAGAATTTGCTGAATCTGGTCTTGCTCCGTGTGTGCCAAAGATAGAAGACTTTCTCGTGGCAAGATTAGGTACTGATTTTCCTCACCGGTTGGACCTTGCAGGCTAAAGCTTTGACCAGTCGCAATTTGCATAGGTGCTTTTAAAGATAAAGTTGGGAAAGTTTTAGCTACCCAGACTTTAAACTCCTGAACAAGTTTATTTTCAACAAGTGCTGGACCCGCTTGAACTGCATAAGGCTGCGCCAGTTTTTTCTCGGATACTTGATGCATTAAACGGTAGATATACAACGGGCCACCTGCTTTCGGGCCGGTGCCAGACAGACCTTCGCCACCAAAGGGCTGGACGCCCACGACCGCACCAACGATATTGCGGTTGATATACAGGTTGCCGACTTCCGCTCGTGCAATCACGGTTTGCATGGTTTCATCAATACGCGTGTGCAAGCCCATGGTCAGGCCATAACCCTTGCTGTTGATCTGATCTAACAACTGTTCCAGTTCGCCATATTTATAGCTGATCAGATGCAGTACCGGGCCAAACACTTCACGTTCCAGATCATCCAGATTTGGCAGTTCAATCAGGGTTGGTGCAATGAATGTTCCTGGAGTTAATTCAGTCTGGTCCTGATTAAACATCAACTGATGAACTGTATGACCTTTGCTGCGCATCTGCTCAATATGCTTTTGGATATTTTGCTGGGCTTCTGCATCAATCACTGGACCAATATCGGTTTTCAGCAAGACCGGATTGCCAACGCGCAACTGTTGCATGGCACCTTTGAGCATGTTGCGAACAGCCTCCAGATTATCCTCTTGCACACAAAGGACACGCAGGGCAGAACAGCGCTGACCGGCACTGTCATAGGCAGAGCTCACAACATCCAACACCACCTGTTCAGTCAATGCAGATGAATCCACAATCATGGCATTTTGACCACCAGTTTCAGCAATCAGGGTGACGCTTTCTCCAAACTGGTTTATTCGTTCTGCCACGGTTTTTTGTAGAATTTGGGCGACCTCGGTGGAACCGGTAAACATGATGCCCTGAATACGTGGATCTGCACTGAGCTGTGCACCAATGGTTTCACCACGGCCCGGCAATAGCTGTAACACATCCTGCGGAATGCCGGCTTCCCATAAAATCTGTACGGCTTGTGCTGCAATGAGCGGTGTTTGTTCAGCCGGTTTGGCAATCACGGTATTGCCAGCGACCAGCGCTGCTGAAATCTGACCGGTAAAAATCGCCAGCGGGAAGTTCCATGGACTGATACATAGTACAGTACCTAAAGGCTGGATCTGTACATTGTCACTGAGATCCAAAACTTGAGCTGCATAGTAACGCAAGAAATCTACCGCCTCACGTACTTCGGCAATCGCATTGGCATAGGTTTTACCTGCTTCGCGAGAAAGAAGAACCATGAGCGGAAGCAAACGCTGTTCCATCAGTTCTGCGGCTTTATTCAGGCAGGCAGCACGCTCATTTTTTGGCAGATTGGCCCAGAAACTTTGTGCATTAACTGCTTGAGTGAGTGCAATTTCGGCCTGTTCAGAAGTTGCTTCATAGACTGTGCCGACCACATCCTGATGGTGTGCTGGATTGATCACTGGAACTGCATGGGGCGTATCCACGCTGCTAAATGCCGTTCCCATAGCAGCTGACTGAAATTGCGTATTTGCCAGACTGGATGCGACTTCATTTAAAATACTGAGTTCAGCATCATTGGCCAAATCGAGTCCTGAAGAGTTCAATCGTGCATCGGTATAAAGATCTTGCGGATAGGGAATCTGGGGATGCTTGGCACCCATCACGCCTTCTTGTTTTGATGCCTTTAAAATGGTTTGCTGTGGATTTTCAATCAAATCTTCAATTTTCAAGGTTTTGTCAGCAATACGATTGACGAAGGAGGTATTGGCACCATTTTCCAGTAAGCGGCGCACCAGATAAGCCAGCAAGGTTTCATGATTGCCGACGGGCGCATAGATCCGGCATGGTACACCGAGTTTATTTTTCGATGGATCGCCCACGACATTTTCATACAGTGGTTCGCCCATGCCATGCAGACATTGGAACTCATATTGGCCGGCATAATACTGCTCAGGTTGTGCCAGCTGATAGATCGTCGCTACCGTTTGTGCATTGTGAGTGGCAAATTGTGGGTAGATATAATCCGGTTCAGCCAACAGCTTACGCGCACAAGCAATATAAGACAGATCCGTATGCACCTTACGAGTAAATACCGGATAATCTGACATTCCATCAATTTGGGCTTTCTTGATTTCGCTGTCCCAATATGCGCCTTTGACCAGACGAATCATCAAGCGTTTCTGGCTGCGCTTCGCCAGATCAATGATGTAATCCACTACATAGAAGCAGCGTTTCTGATAGGCCTGAATCACAAAGCCAATGCCTTTCCAGTCCTGTAATTGTGGTTCAAAACACAGGCGTTCTAACAGTTCAAGTGAAATCTCAAGGCGATCACTTTCTTCAGCATCGATATTTAAACCAATATTGTATTGCTTGGCCAAGACCGCGAGTTTCAGTACTTTTGCATAGAGCCCATCATGCACGCGATCCATTTGCGAACGCTGATAACGGGGGTGCAGCGCAGAGAGTTTGATAGAAATGCCAGGCCCGTCATAAACATCCTTATCCTGCGAAGATTGACCAATGGCATGAATGGCTTGCTGATAATCCTGATAATAACGTTCAGCATCCGGATCGGTCAGTGCTGCTTCACCCAGCATGTCATAGGAATAGCGAAAGCCTTTTTCTTCCAACGGTTCGGCATTTTTCAGGGCTTCATCAATGGTTTCACCCGTGACAAACTGCTCGCCCATCATGCGCATGGCAACATCGACAGCCTTACGGATAATCCCGCGGCCACTGCGTGCCAAAAGACCGGTCAATAAGCTAGACAGGCTTTTTTGCTGTGGGGTTTCCATCAGCTTGCCGGTCAGCATCAGTCCCCAGGCTGCTGCATTCACAAACATCAATTGGCTCTGGCCCAAATGTTCTTTCCAGTTACCTTGATTGATTTTGTCTCGAATCAGTAGGTCACGTGTGGCTTTGTCCGGAATCCGCAGCAAGGCTTCTGCCAGACACATTAGGGCAATGCCTTCCTGAGAGGATAAAGAAAATTCCTGCAATAAGCCTTGGACAATACCGGCTTTCCCAGTGGAACTTTTACGTTCACGTAAGGAATGTGCGAGATCAAAGGCAAGCGCCTGAATCTTGTCACTTATTTCGGAAGAAATTTCACTATGGGCCAATAACTCTTCGACGCAATCCGTTTCGGCACGACGCCATGCCGTATTAATCCGTTCTTCGTATTGGTTTTTATGTTTAAATTCAGCAATATAGTTCGAGTGCTGGGCCGCATCTAAAATGGAATCTGGGCGGAGAGTGGTTGGCATAGTGACTTCCTGTACTGCGTCAATCAGTTCTTTGAGTTGAATGAGTTTTAATCTATAATCACAGAATATTTGACGAATATCTCACTATAGTTTTCGCTTTTTTTAGAGAATAATTCTAATGCCAAGTCCTTATTTGAACCTTGACCGTATAGATATTCGTATACTGGGTTTATTGCAATCCGATGCCAAGCTGTCCAATATCAAATTGGCTGAACTGGTCAATTTGTCACCTACGGCAGCCTTGGCACGTGTACAAAAGCTGACCCGGGAAGGTTTTATTGTGGGCTATGAAGCGCGCCTCAATCCCGTGATGTTGAATAATGGTTTTGTGGTCTTTGTTGAAATTTTACTGGATAAAACCACACCGAATGTTTTAGATGAATTTTCTCATGCAGTTCGGCAGATTCCTGAAATTATCGAATGTCATATGATCAGTGGCGGCTTCGATTTCGTGGTGAAAATCCGTTGTGCCAATATGGATGAGTTTCGGAAAATCTCTGGTCAGATCTTGTGGCAATTGCCCGGAATTAAGGAAACGCGCAGTTATCCGGTGATGGAAGTGATTAAAGAAAGTCAGCAGATCCATCTGAAAATGCCGGGAAAAGCTAAGTAATTCGCAAGTGCCTCATCCGAGAAGATAAAAATATAAAAGGGACGATTAAGTCCCTTTTATATTCAAGTAAAAAGATGATTATTTTTCCATTTCTGCCATTTCTTTTTGATACTCGGCTTTAGCCATTTCAAAACGATGAACCACATCTTCGCTAGGTGCTTTATCCAGCAGGCTAACGATGATAATGCTGAGGATCGCCAGAATAAAGCCCGGAATAATCTCATACAGACCGGTATCGCCCATGTAATTTTTCCAGACAATTACAGCCACGGCACCAACAACCATACCCACAATTGCGCCGTTGAGGGTCATTCGTTTCCAGAAGAGAGACAGGATAATCAGTGGGCCAAATGCAGCACCAAAGCCGGCCCAGGCATAAGCCACTAGACCCAAAACCTTACTGTTCGGATTAATTGCCAGTGAAATCGCAACTAACGCGATCACTAAGACCATGCCGCGACCGACCCAGATCAGTTCTTTTTGTGAAGCATTTTTACGCAGGAAACTCTTATATAAATCTTCGGTCAGGGTGGTTGAGCAGACCAGAAGCTGACAGCTCAAGGTGCTCATAATTGCCGCCAAGATAGCAGCCAGAATGATTCCGGCAATCCATGGATTAAACAGGATTTTGGTCAACTCCATAAATACCGTTTCAGGGTTTTGATTCACCACCGAAGCCAATGCGGGATTGACACTGAAGTAGGCAATACCGATATAACCGGCAGCCACTGCACCGCCTAGGCATAGAATCATCCAGGTCATGCCAATACGGCGTGCAGCAGGAATGGTTTTGACCGAATCTGCTGCCATAAAACGCACCAGAATATGCGGCTGACCAAAATAACCCAAGCCCCAAGCCAGACTGGAAATAATCGCAACGGTGCTTAAACCTTCAAGCATGCTTGAAGCATGTGGGCGAGCCGATTCAAGGATAACACTCACTTGCTGGCTGTTGTCGCCCAGAGCCAAGAAGGTAATGATCGGAGTCAGCAATAAGGCAAAAATCATCAAACCGGCCTGGAATGTATCTGTCCAGCTGATCGCCAAAAAGCCACCAATACAAACATAAAGAATCGTCGCCATCGCACCAATCACAAGCGCTGTGGTGTAATCCCAGCCAAACAGGCTTTCAAACAGTCGTGCACCTGCGACCATGCCTGAGGCACAATAAATCGCAAAAAACACCAGAATCACCAAGGCAGACAAGACCCGTAAAATGCGTTTACGGTCGGAAAATCGGCTGGTGAAATAATCCGGCAAGGTCAGGGCATTGTTCTGATATTCAGTATGGGCACGCAGTCGACCTGCCACCAGTAACCAGTTCAGCCATGCACCGATAATCAAACCGATCGCAATCCATGCTTCTGACAGGCCAGACAGGTAAATGGCTCCCGGAAGACCCATCAATAGCCAGCCACTCATATCCGATGCGCCCGCCGAAAGTGCAGTAACGACACTGCCCAGACTTCGTCCACCTAGAATATATTCGTCAAAATTGGAGGTGGCACGATAAGCATATAAACCGATTGCAATCATGGCGATAATATAAAACATGAAGGTAATCAGGGTGGGGTTTAAATAAGTCATAGGCAGGTCATCCTGTAAATATGGAAATCATCGTCCAAGATGATTTTTTGTACTGAGATCGCAAGGAGGTGATTCAAGCATGGTTTAAAAATTACACTCTGTAACAATTACACAGCTTTTATGTATGCCTATTGTAAATAGAGTGGTAATTCACTGAAATTGAATCAGGAATAACTTGAGTAGATAAAAGGTAATACGACGTCGAATTCAGGGGGAAAGTGGAAATTTTTAATAAATAATTAAAATATTTGAATTTGAGCCAATTGCTTACACAATCTTACAAAACTCACAGCTTTAGCGTATTGGTAATAAATCGTAGCAAATCTAGGTTAAAGTCTTCCTATTAGGCCTGTATTTGTTTGCTCATATTAATGTCACACCAAATACGGTGCATCGCCAAGAGTATTTTTTAGTGGACAATATGCTTCAAATTGAACCGACCCGCCTTGAATGTGATTTATTGGGGGAAAAACAAATCCCGTTGCATAGCTATTATGGGATTCATACCTTACGTGCCATCGAAAATTTTAAGATTTCCGGATTGGCGGTGGGGCAACAAACACATTTTATTCGTGCTTTGGCCCAAGTGAAAAAAGCTTCGGCACAGGCCAATCTACATTTTCAAAAATTGTCCGAGCAGACCAGTACTGCCATTCAGAAAGCTTGTGATGAATTGATTCAGCATCCAGAAGCGTGGCAAGCAGCATTTCCACTTGATCCTTATCAGGGCGGTGCCGGAACCTCCATCAATATGAATACCAATGAGGTGATTGCCAATATTGCCCTAGAAATGTCGGGCCATCAGAAAGGTGATTATCACATTCTGCATCCGAATGATCACGTCAATACCTCGCAATCGACCAATGATGTCTATCCAACGGCTTTGCGTCTGGCGACCTATAGCAGTCTGGATGAATTGTTGAGCGTGCTTAAAGCATTGATTGACAGTATCGACCATAAAGCTGCCGAATTTGAATATGTCATCAAGATGGGACGTACCCAGTTACAAGATGCAGTTCCGATGACAATGGAACAGGAATTCCGGGCATTTGCCACCTTATTAAAAGAAGATCTGAAGCTGATTGGGCAGATGCGACAGTTATTGCTGGAAGTCAATTTAGGCGCCACCGCCATTGGGACTGGGGTCAATACACCGCTGGGCTATGCCAAGCGGGTGGTGGAAATCTTGGCGCATCTGACGGGTTTGCCTTTAAAAGGTGCGGCAGATTATGTCGAGGCGACCAGCGATTGTGGCGTCTTTATTATTTTGTCGAGCAGTTTAAAACGTCTGGCGGTAAAACTGTCCAAAATCTGTAATGATCTGCGCCTGCTCAGTTCGGGACCGCGTACAGGTCTGGCTGAAATTCGTTTACCCGAATTACAGGCAGGTTCTTCGATCATGCCGGCAAAAATCAATCCGGTAATTCCAGAAGTGGTCAATCAGATTGCCTTCCGGGTGATTGGTAATGATTTAACTATTACTATGGCTGCGGAAGCCGGGCAGCTACAATTGAATGTCATGGAACCTGTGATTGCCGTGGCGATGAATGAATCGATTCAACTTCTCACCCAGGGTATGCAAACCCTAAATCAGAAATGTATTGCTGGTATTCAGGCCAATGAACAGATTTGTTTAAGTTCCGTCATGCGCAGTGTCGGGATTGTGACCTTGCTTGAACCGATTCTGGGACATGCCAAGTGCGATGAAATCGGCAAACAATGTATGCGCGAAAATAAAACTGTGCCGCAAGTGGTGTTGGAGCTGGGCTTATTAAGTGCAACGCAATTAGAAGAAATCTTTGCGTTTGAAAATCTGGTGTCTGAAATCCCTTCAGCAGAGAATCAGCTCGAACAGGTTTCTTAACAGAGCCAGAGACCTTAAATCGTCTGTAACATCGAACCGCTGCTATTTTGATAATTTGCCTCAAGTTCAGGATGTGGATTTGAGGCATTTTCATCTAGACTATAAGCTGAATTATATTTGGCTGGGTAAATGGCGATGTTTGATAAAATCAGTGCATTATTTAAAAGTAATAAACCGACTGCTGCACAGCTATATTTAGAAGAGCAGAATATCCAGTATGTAGAAGGGACTGGTTATATCGTCGATGGTATTCAACTCAATCAGGAATTGGGTGCACGATTAGAGTATTTGTCGAATCGCCGTTTAAAACAGTTTGATGATTTAAAAGCGTTATATGACACCGCGATGCTGATCAATGAAAAAATTGATCTGGAAATTGCCCATCAGCGTTTTAATACGACTTTAGGAAATACTGAAGAGAACCTGCTGCAATTTAAAATGATTCTCAAGAAGTTAAATGATTATTATCGTAACTTCCTGCGCGAGAAAAAATAAGCGTTAAAAGTGCCTTGCAATCGAGGTGTATACATGGGGCAAGACTGCATAAAAATAACAAAATATCCGCAGATCATCGTGCTAGTATAAGCCTCAGGTTATTTAGACTTTAAAGCTATATCCATGTTCCAACAAGAAATTTCCCAACTCAATTTACCTCAACTCAAAGCAGGCGAGAAACGCTGGTTAGGCAATCTGCAAGGTTCCTCGACAGCATTGCTGCTCAAAGAAATCGTCGCACAGCAATCGCGCTTGTTTATCGTGATTGCACGCAACAATCAGCATTTGGGTCAATTGGAAAGTGAGCTGGAATTTTACGGGATTAAACCCACGATTTTTCCAGACTGGGAAATTTTGCCTTATGATCGTCTGTCTCCGCATCAGGATATTGTCTCGGAACGTCTGGCGATTTTATCCAATATGCCAAAAACAGGGGTGCTGTTACTTTCAGCTTCAACTTTGGCACAGCGTGTCGCGCCGACTTCATGGATTTTGGGCGAGCATTTTGATATTCATGTCGGACAGAAATTTGATCTGGAACAACAAAAGAAAAAGCTGATTCAGGCCGGTTATCATCTGGTGGATACTGTTTATGATCCTGGTGAATTTGCAGTTCGCGGCAGTATCATGGATATTTATGCCTCGGGGCAGGAAGCGCCGATCCGGATCGACCTGTTTGATGATGAAATTGAAACCCTGAAATTTTTTGACTCCGAAACCCAGCGCACCACACAAAGTCTGCAACAGTTTACGGTCTTGCCAGCACAAGAATTCCCACTCAAGGAAGGCCGTGCGACATTCCGTGACCGTTATGCCGAGTTTTTCCCGACTGCTAATCCAAAGAAAAATCCGATCTATCAGGATGTCATGGATGGGATTGACTCGCCGGGCATCGAGTTCTATTTACCGTTGTTTTTCAGTGCTGAAGCCATGCAAGGTCAAAGTTCGCTAATTTCATACTTACCTAAGAATGGCATTGTCATTACAGATAAGGCTCTGGACGAAAGTCTCAGCCAGTTTTGGCAAGATGTAGTGCGCCGTTATGAAGATCGCCGTCACAATGTCGATCAGCCGATCATGCCGCCAGAAAGTCTGTTTTTTCAGACCAATCAGGTTCTGGAACAGCTGAATCAGTTTGCACGTGTGATTGCGGCCCAAACGCCTTTTGAGCAAAAAGCCGGCGTATTGAATCTTGATACCCAGCTGCCACCGCGCCTGCCCGTCGATCCGAAACGTGAAAAACCGTTTCATGAAGTCAAAAAATATATCGATCAGGCCAATCATCCGGTATTGCTGGTGGCCGAGAGTGCCGGCCGCAGGGAAAGCCTCAAAGATGCTTTGCGACCAAGTCTGGGTGATATTCCAACAGTTGATAATTTCGATAATTTTATTAAATCTCTGTATGCAATTGCCATTACCAATGCGCCTTTAGAGCGTGGTCTGGTATTGACCGATCGTGTCAGCGTAATTTCTGAAAATCAGCTGTATGAACATCGCGTGGTACAGCGCCGTCGCAAACGTCAACAGGAAGTTTCCGAAGAGTTTCTGATCCGAAGTCTAACTGAGCTGACCATGGGCGCGCCTGTGGTACATATCGATTATGGGGTCGGACGTTATGCCGGTCTGGTCACCCTAAGTATTGATGATCAGGATCACGAATTTTTGCAGCTGGATTATGCGGATGCCGCCAAAGTCTACGTGCCGGTGACCAATCTGCACTTAATTAGCCGGTATAGTGGTGGTGATCCGGATCTGGCACCTTTGCATAAACTGGGTACAGATGCGTGGAATAAAGCCAAACGTAAAGCGCTGGAACAGATTCACGATGTCGCGGCCGAATTGCTGCATATTCAGGCACGTCGTGCTTCCAAGCCCGGGATCAGTTTTGAAGTCGATCAAAGCCTGTATATGCAATTTGCTAGTGGCTTTGCGTATGAAGAAACACTGGATCAGGCCAATGCGATTGAAGCGACGTTGCATGACATGCAGCAGGCCAAGCCGATGGATCGTCTGGTGTGTGGTGATGTGGGTTTCGGTAAGACAGAAGTCGCAATGCGTGCCGCATTTGTTGCAGTACAGAATAACCGGCAGGTGGCGATTCTGGTACCGACCACTTTGCTGGCACAGCAGCATTATGATTCATTCAAAGACCGCTTCGCCGACTGGCCAGTCCGGATTGAAGTGCTGTCACGTTTCGGCTCTTCCAAAGCACATACCAAGACCATTGACGACCTGATTGAAGGTAAAGTCGATATTGTGATTGGTACACATAAGATTTTGCAGGAAAATGTTCAGTTTAAGAATCTTGGCTTGATGATTGTCGATGAAGAGCATCGTTTCGGGGTGCGCGACAAGGAACGAATCAAGGCCATGCGTGCCGATGTCGACATGTTGACACTGACTGCAACTCCAATTCCACGGACACTGAATATGGCCTTTAGTGGCATGCGTGATCTGTCGATTATCGCCACACCGCCGGCACGCCGTCTTGCGGTGAAAACCTTTGTGCAGGAACATACCGATGACACCATTAAAGAAGCGATTCTGCGTGAATTGCTGCGCGGTGGTCAGGTTTATTTTTTGCATAATGAAGTTGATACAATCGATCGTGCCGCTGAGCATATCCTTAAATTGGTGCCGGAAGCGCGGGTGATTGTGGCCCACGGGCAGATGCGTGAACGTGAACTGGAGCAGGTGATGCAGCAGTTCTATCACAAGGAATACAATGTTCTGGTATGTTCGACCATTATTGAAACCGGGATTGATGTTCCGAATGCCAATACCATTCTGATTGAACGTGCTGACAAGCTGGGCCTGGCACAATTACATCAGCTACGCGGACGTGTAGGACGCTCACACCATCAGGCTTATGCCTACTTAATGGTGCCGTCTTTAAAAGCCTTAAAAGGTGATGCAGAAAAACGTCTGGATGCCATTCAGCGTGCTTCGACCTTGGGTGCCGGTTTTATGCTGGCAACCGAAGATCTGGAAATTCGCGGCGCAGGTGAGTTACTCGGTGAGCAGCAGAGTGGTTCGATGCAGGCCATTGGTTATAGCCTGTATATGGAAATGCTGGAAAAAGCCACCAAAGCCATTCAAAAAGGCAAAACGCCAAACTTCGATGCACCATTGTCATTGACTGCCGAAATTACCCTGCATATGCCAGCGTTGATTCCAGATGAATATCTGGGTGATGTCCATCAACGTCTGTTGTTCTATAAACGCATCAGTAATACTGATACCCAGGAAAAACTGGATAATATCCGCATGGAGCTAATAGACCGTTTTGGGATACCGCCACAGCCGGTCAAGCAGTTATTTGCTGTACACCAGATTCGCCTGAAAGCCGAGCAGCTCGGCATCACCAAAATTGATATCAGCAGTCAGGGCGGGCATATTGAATTTGCACCGGACACGCCGGTTCAAGCCATGACGATTATTCAGATGATGCAGAAACATCCGACCTATTTCCGTATGGATGGCGGTCAACGTCTGAAAGTCATGGTCATGCTGGAAGATTATCAAAAACGGATTCAGTTTATTCAGGATTTGCTGGACAGTCTACTTAAAGAATTGCACTGATTTTATTCGATTAAATCAGCCTGAAAATTCAGCTGGGATTACATTACAGGATGAAATTTGCAGGAACGACAGGCTTGATTTTTTTGATGAATTGTTTAGAGTGATTGTTGTGATCTGCTTTGCAACAAATCATGAGAATTTGTCTTTAAACACATTGCTTCCAATATTCAGCTTCAGTTGGATATGTTAGTATTAGCCATCATTCTAATTTTGCATCATTTATAAAGATATGTTTAGTTTGCATCCACAACTTGCTCAAGATACTTTTTTTGTAGGCGACTTTCCTTTGTCAACATGTCGTTTGATGAATGATATGCAATTTCCCTGGCTCATTCTGATTCCACGTGTGCCGGGTGTCTCTGAATTATATGAATTGAGCCAAGCTGACCAAGAGCAGTTTTTAAGAGAGTCAAGCTGGTTATCAAGCCAGCTGGCACGTGTTTTCCGTGCAGATAAAATGAATGTAGCAGCGCTGGGTAATATGGTGCCGCAATTGCATTTTCATCATGTAGTTCGTTATCAGAACGACGTTGCATGGCCGAAGCCTGTTTGGGGTACATCTGCTGTTCCTTATAGCAGTGAAGTATTGGCACATATGCGTCAAACCTTAATGCTGGCTTTACGTGGTCAGGGCGACATGCCATTTGACTGGCGCATGGACTAATCAGCCAAGGCATTCCGAGAACCATGAACAGTTGCGGACTTCAGGGAGTGAGTGAGTGCAATTAGACGACTGGATTCAAAAAGAACCCCATCAGTTTGAGTATTTCCATCGCATGATGGGATATATCATGCTGTCTCTGGTTCTGGTCGTCTTTCATTACACTGAACCAGATACCGAGTATCAGCTTTTTGTTCCATTTTTTTTGTTTCTGGTTTTGCTAATTACACCGAAACTATCTCGCTGGCTGATCTATCGTCATGATTATCACATCCGGCGTAATATTCTTTTCCTGATTGATGTCATTGTCATTTCGGTGGTTTTGGCGGCCGTGCATCTGGACTTGGTCTTGTCCTTGCTGGGTCTGGTCGCAGTGCTCTATACCGCGATCAGCAATAAAATTTCATTTATGATGGCATCTCTAGCCAGCCTGATCGGGATTACGCTTTTTTATCTGGCCAATATTCTGGTCTTTGGGTTTAATAATTATTTCGAACCGACCAGCAGTGAGTTGACCGTTTTAGGCTTTATCTGTCTGATTACCTATTTTGGTGTCGGAAGTTTTTATCAAAGTGGTCGTGTGCAATACATGACCCAGAAAAAAGACCATTATTTCGAACAGATGAACCGTTATATGGAATTTGCCAATCAGCTGAGTCGCTATGCGCCCGTGCAGTTATGGCAATCCATTATGAAAGGTGAATCTGAAGCCAAAATTGAATATAAACGTAAAAAGTTGACGATCTTTTTCTCTGATATTCAAGGCTTTACAGAGCTATCTGAAACTCTGATTCCAGATGATTTAGCATTCCTGTTGAATGACTATCTTCGGCATATGACCGAAATCGCTAAAAATTATGAAGCGACTGTCGATAAATTCATGGGTGATGCCATCCTGATTTTCTTTGGTGATCCGAACTCCGAAGGTGTGGAACAGGATGCTAAGAACTGTATGGAAATGGCATTGGCGATGCGTCAGCAAATGAAATTGCTGCGGGAACGCTGGATTAAAATGGGTTATCCGCCACTGCATATCCGCATGGGGATTTCAACCGGTTATTGCCACGTAGGGAATTATGGGGCTACGCATCGTATGGCTTATACCATTGTAGGACGTGATGCCAATCTGGCAGCGCGTTTGCAAAGTGCAGCGGAAGTCGATGAAATCCTGATTTCGGAAGATACTCATAATCTGATCAAAGATGATTATCTTTGTGCACCGAAAAAGCCGATATTCTTGAAAGGCATTAAAGCACCTGTAAGAACCTGGCAGGTCATGGAAAAATATGCGTCTCAGAAAGTCGAGTATCAGCGCTGGTTCGATTATGAATATAAGGGCTTTCATTTATTGCTGAATCTGGATGAAGTGCAAAACTTTGAATATCCTGAGCTGATTCATGTACTAGAAAAAATGATTAAACGCATTGAAACTCAGCAGAAAATGACCAATTCACAAGGTATTGTCAAATTGAAGCTTGAGGATGAAGTAATTGAACACATTTAAAGTTCATGTAAATTTACTTTAATTGTTTCTTATAAAGAGAAAAAACCACGCCTGAGCGTGGTTTTTTATTTTAGCCTGCAACGAAAATCTTAGTGATTTTCTGACGCATGGTTAATGGTGTATTTTGGAATTTCAATTTCCAGATCTTCATCGTCCAGTTTAACCTGACAAGAAAGACGTGAATCAGGTTCTAAACCCCAGGCACGATCGAGTAAGTCAGCTTCAACATCATCCATTTCTTCCAGGCTGTCAAAACCTTTGCGTACCACTACATGGCAGGTGGTACACGCTGCTGACATATCGCAAGCATGTTCGATTTTAATGCCATTTTTTAGCAGGCTTTCGCAAAGATTGGCATTTTGTTCGACTTCAAACTCAGCACCTTCGGGGCAAATCTGCGCATGTGGAAGAACTTTAATACGTGGCATAGTCGTTACCTTAAATTAGTTTGAGTTTGACCAGTCGTCGAGTTTAGTGCCCTTAAGAGCTGCATCAATATGTTGATTCATACGTGCTGCTGCAAAAGCATCACTATGTATTTTAAGCTGTTCAACGGCAGATTCAATCGCTTTGATATCTGAACCCTGAAGCTGAGTTTCAAGTTGTGCTTGCGCAGTTTGCAGTGCTGCAAGTTGATCTTCAGTCAACAGACCGGCATCCGCTTTGAGTGCCTGAACCAGTGCTTCCAGCTCACGCTGTGCTTCCACTTTGGTTTCATTCAAATGACGAAGATTCTTATCTTCTTCAGCGAACTTATAACCGTCTAGCAACAGACGTTCAGTATCTTCACCCGATAAACCATAAGATGGTTTGATATCGATTTGAGCCGTCACGCCAGAGGTGGTTTCTTTGGCAGATACAGTCAGCAAGCCATCTGCATCGACCTGGAACGTCACTTCAATACGTGCCTGACCGGCAGTCATTGGTGGAATGCCATGCAGGACAAAACGCCCTAAACTACGGCAATGCTCAACCAGATCACGTTCACCTTGAACCACATGAATCAACATGGCAGTCTGGCCATCTTGATAAGTGGTAAATTCCTGACGACGAGCGACTGGAATCGCAGTATTACGCGAAATTAATCGTTCAACCAGTCCGCCCATGGTTTCAAGACCAAGAGACAGAGGCGTCACGTCTAATAGTAATGAGCCATCAGTTGAGTTGCCAATCAATTGGTTCGCAGTAATTGATGCGCCAATCGCAACCACTTCATCCGGGTTAATGGTGCAAAGCGGTTCTTGGTTGAACACTTCACGCACGGCTTTTTGTACTGCATAAGAACGGGTTGAGCCACCGACCAAAACGACATTTTGAATGTCATCCAGTTCAAGCTTAGCATCACGCATCACACGCTTACATACGCTGATGGTTTTATCCAAAGCAACTTTGATGATCTCTTCAAATGTCGGGCGGTCAAGCGTCAATACTTGATCAAGCAATTTGAGTTGAACTGAATCTGCATCCGACAAAGCTTCTTTGGCTTTACGTGCCGCAACGACAAAATGTGCATATTCGGCATCATTCAAAGTGTCAATATTCAGTTGTTTCTTGGCCCATTTCAGGATCAAACGATCCAGGTCATCACCACCGAGGGCAGTGTGGCCACCGGTTGCCAGAACTTCAAACACACCTTGACTAAAACGCAGAATCGAAACGTCAAAGGTACCGCCACCCAAGTCATAAATCACATAGTTGCGATCTGTACTCAGATTACTTTCCTGATCAAGACCATAAGCCACAGCAGCAGCAGTTGGCTCATTCAACAAACGTAAAACATTCAAGCCGGCAAGCTGGGCAGCATCACGGGTTGCCTGACGCTGTGCTTCATCGAAGTAAGCCGGAACAGTAATCACTGCACCATTAACCGGATTTTGCAGACTGGCTTCAGCGCGGTCTTTCAACTGCTTTAAAATTTCTGCAGAAATCTCAACCGGAGTCTTACGGCCTTGTGCAGTTTCAAAAGCCGGCATTTCATTTGCTTCACCAACCAACGCATAAGGATGCTGGAATTTAATGTCAGCTTTCGAACGACCCATAAATCGTTTCACAGAAACGATGGTGTTTTTGGGGTCAGTAGTAATGAAAGGCGCAGCTTCATTGCCGTATTGAGTCTGTTGTTCTGCATAATGCACGATAGAAGGAAGTAGCACACGACCTTGTTCGTCATTAAGTACTTTGGCTTTACCTGAAAGAACCGTGGCAACCAAAGAGTGGGTGGTGCCTAAATCGATACCAATCGCAATGCGGTGTTCATGTGGTGCACTTGATTGACCTGGTTCTGCAATTTGCAAGAGAGCCATAGTGTTACATCCTTTGCACGTTAAATATTAAAAATTAGAAATCATCATCAAGATCAAAGCTGTCATCGTCAAGGAAGCGGTCTTCCGCTTTGTCGATATCGGCCATGACTTTAACGAAGAAGCGTAGTTTGCGCACTGTATCGCGTGCTTCGGCCCAGTCTTCATCCGCATAATCAATTTTGAACTCGCGAACCAAGCCTTCAATCCATTGCTGGACTTCGACTTTCAGTGAAGTTAAATCTTCAGCAGAAGTTGCATCGTCAAGTTGTTCACGAATTTCCAGAGCGTCCTGCAAGAATTCAAAATCACTGATCGACTGATCTAAGTGATAATCCTGTTTCTTGAGAGACAGTAAATACGCTGCACGGCTATCGACCGCTGACAAGGCTTTAAATGCCTGATTGATATCACTTGATTTAATCAGAGCTTGATCTTTGTCTTCAGCTTTATCTGGGTGATATTGTTGCTGCAACTTTAAAAATTCAGTCTTTAAAGCCGCCAAATCAATATCGAGTGCTACAGGAAGGTTGAACAACTCAAAATGATTCATGGGAGATGGGATCCGCGATTAATGAGCAAAAATAACTGTATAAATGCAATTAAAACAGTGTGAAACACACTGTTTTAATGTCAAAAGAGAATAACTGCCGGGTTTATACAGTGAAGGATTCACCACAACCGCATTCGCCTTTTTTGTTGGGGTTGTTAAATTCGAAGCCTTCGTTCAAGCCGTTTTTAACATAGTCCATCTCCATACCTTCAAGATAAACCAGACTTTTCGGGTCAACGAATACTTTAACCCCAAACTGTTCAAAGGCTTGGTCATGTGCATCGACTTCATCGACGAACTCGAGCACATAGGCCAGACCAGAACAGCCTGAAGTTTTCACACCAACGCGAATGCCTTCACCCTTACCGCGATTTTTTAAATAATTGCTGATATGAGTTGCAGCATTTTCAGTTAAATGGATCATGAAAACTCCGTTAAAATTTCAAAACGTGGAACAATTAAGCTTTAACTTTCTTGCTACGGTAGTCTTCTACAGCTGCTTTGATTGCATCTTCAGCAAGAACAGAACAGTGTACTTTTACTGGTGGAAGTGCAAGTTCAGTCGCAATATCAATGTTCTTGATCGCTTGGGCTTGATCCAAAGTTTTACCTTTGAGCCATTCGGTCACAAGTGAACTTGATGCAATGGCAGAACCACAACCATAAGTTTTGAAACGTGCTTCTTCAATCACGCCTTCATCGTTTACCTGAATCTGTAAACGCATCACGTCACCACATGCTGGCGCACCAACCATACCAGTACCAACGTTTTCAGCATTTTTGTCTAAAACGCCAACATTACGAGGGTTTTCGTAATGATCAATTACTTTTTCGCTATAAGCCATGTTGCTTCTCCAAACCTCGGGGTCAGCCTTAGTATTAAATATGGGGGTAAAAAAACTTTTCTCAATGAGATAGCAACGGATTTGTCACTATCTCATCATGAAAATTAGTGCTCAGCCCACTCAACTTTAGAAAGGTCAATACCTTCCTTATACATATCCCAAAGCGGAGAAAGTTCACGTAACTTCTCAACAGCAGCTTTAGTGATAGTCAATACGTGATCGATATCTTCTTCAGTGGTGTATTTACCAAAGCTGAAGCGAATCGAACTGTGTGCAAGTTCGTCTGAAAGACCCAATGCACGAAGTACATAAGATGGTTCAAGTGTTGCAGATGTACATGCCGAACCTGAAGATACCGCAGCATCTTTCAATGCCATCATCAATGATTCGCCTTCAACGAAGTTGAAGCTAATATTCAGGTAGTTCGCTACGTTTTGTGTTGGATGGCCGTTCAGGAACACTTGTTCAAGACCTTGTAAACCATTCCACAGCTTGTCGCGAAGTACACGTAAACGAGTCTGTTCAGCTTCCAGGTTTTTGCCTGCAAGTTCAAAGGCTTCACCCATACCTACAATCTGGTGAGTCGCAAGGGTACCTGAACGCATACCACGTTCGTGGCCGCCACCATGCATTTCAGCTTTAAGGCGTACACGTGGGCTACGACGTACAAACAGTGCGCCAATACCTTTAGGGCCATAGATCTTGTGCGCAGAGAAACTCATCAAGTCTACTTTTAAAGTTGAAAGATCAATTTCAACTTTACCTGCCGCCTGAGCTGCATCTACATGGAAGAAAATCTTGTTGGCGCGAGTGATTTCACCAATCGCTGCAACATCAGTCACAGTACCGATTTCATTGTTCACCATCATCAGGGAAACAAGAATCGTATCTGGACGGATCGCTGCCTGTACCATTTCTGGAGTAATTAAACCGGTTTGAGGTTGAGGCTCAATATAGGTAATTTCAAAACCTTCAGACTCAAGCTCACGACAGGTATCTAAAACTGCCTTATGTTCGATTTTAGAGGTAACGATATGTTTACCTTTAGATGCATAGAAATGAGCTACACCTTTAAGCGCAAGGTTGTCTGACTCGGTCGCACCCGAAGTCCATACGATTTCACGTGGATCAGCTTTAATTAAATTCGCAACTTGTTCACGTGCATATTCAACTTTTTCTTCTGCTTGCCAACCATACGCGTGTGAACGAGATGCCGCATTACCAAAGGTACCATCGAATGTTAAGCATTCCATCATACGTTCAGCAACCTGAGGATCTACAGGAGTTGTAGCTGCATAATCAAGATAAATCGGACGTTTCATGTCAAATACCTGTAACCGATAAAAGGGCTGAATCTAAAGGTGCTGATTTTTGGCGTAATGACACAGTCTGGACGTTGTCACGTGCAACCAGATCAGCAAGCGAGATTTTTTCTAAATAATCGGCGATGTGATGGGAGAGTTCCTGCCATAAATCATGAGTCAAGCACATCGCACCATTCTGGCAGTTGCCTTTATGGTCACAGCGAGTCGCATCAACTGTTTCGTTTACAGCTTCAATAATTGCTAACACAGTAATTTCATCTGCATTACGTGCTAAATGGTAACCACCATTTGCGCCACGAACACTAGAAACTAAACCATGACGCTTGAGCTTCGCAAATAACTGCTCAAGATAAGCAACAGAAATAGTTTGACGTGCTGCAATTTCAGCGAGCGTTATCGTTTTTTCAGAAGGCTGCAAAGCTAGATCAAGTAGAGCAGTCACAGCGTAGCGACCGCGAGTGGTTAGGCGCATGATTCGATACACATGGTTAGACTAGATGTGTAGATTTTATGAATCCCGACTAAATTAGTCAAGTTATTTTTAGTAGACCTTAGTGGGATTTAATTTTTGGAGAATGAAAGATTTACATGCTCAGCCAATTATACACTAATAACGTAATCAAAAGTACGCTGCTCAAGCCAAAAATGATGTTAATGCGCTTTTGACGGCGTTCAATCCGTTTCAGGCGGTTTTTATACTGTTTGACTTCCACTTGCAGGGTATTGATCTTGGAACGCTGCTCTTCAATTTTCTTTAGAAGCGGCGCAATACGCTTTTTAGAGGCAATAATTTCCGCTTCATCCGTCGGCGCATCAGACAGCCAGTGTTTCCAGTCGGCTAATACTTTAGGCAAACTGAATACGGTTAACAGATCACGAAACTCATCTTTTAAAACCTGATGACCATCAATACGCATGCTACGAATGCTACGACGATTGCCAAAAATGAAAATTTTAATCAGATCGGGAAGTGTAGTGCGCACATCCAGGTCGACAATGCGGCCCGGTGCTTTATGGTCAAACAATAGTCCATTGGGGGTGAATTGCACATAAAAGTCGAAATACGGAATATAGCTATTGATTTTAATCGAGATGTTTTTATCTACAAACTTTTTGGCCTGTAATGCAACGACACGATCATGCTTGAGAATGAAGGTAAATATTGTCTCTAAAACAATTAACGTCATCGTAAGCAACAAATGCGGTTGATTTTGACTTTGTTGCGATTCGCTCATATACAACCAATCCTTACCTGAAATATAAAGTGAAAAAGCTTCCTGCTTGTGAAGAGATTTCAGGGTTAAATCAAATTAGACTTGAAATAAATTGCTTTGTAGAACAGTTTATCAAATCTATCAAGTACTAAATTTGCTATTATGCAGTGGTTTTGTAGAATAATTTATAATAATTGCGCAGAAAACAAACAGGAGCCGTGCACATGGACAAGTCAAAAACAGCACAAGACTCAGCTGAAGCTTCGAATGAGAAAATGCTGAAACCCAAGTCTAAATCTGCCTCGGAGCGCAAATCGGTTCTTGATTTTCGTAAATACACCAAACAGATCTGGTTGGCTGGACTCGGGGCATTTTCACGTGCAGAAGAAGAAGGCAATAAACTGTTTGACTCGCTGGTCAAGGTCGGGGAAGAACTTGAATCTAAAACTGCAGATATTGCCGATCAAACTGTAGAGAAGGTTTCGGAAAAAGCCAAAGAGTCGGTCACAGACACCAAAGACAAAGTGGAAAAATTAATCGACAACTCTGTTCATCACTCATTGAATCGTATAGGATTAGTCACACTGAAGGATGTACAGTATTTGGAACGTTTAATTCTCCAGTTGCATGCCAAGGTTGATCAGTTGACTGCGGAACAAGAAAAAATGAAAGAAGAATTGTCGAAAAAACTTAAATAAAATGACTTTATTTATTATTCAATGTTTTTTTCGCATATTTTTTGAAAAAAAAGAGGTTCTTAAGTATTGCGTTTATACCTAAAGCATTGCTATAAAGGCGTTATGGCATGTTAAACCAATTCTTGAACCTTAAATAAACGATATTAAGAGGACGTAATCTTCATGAATAAATCAGAATTAATTGATGCAATTGCAGAAAAAGGGGGATTATCTAAGGCTGACGCAGGTAAAGCTTTAGATGCTACAATTGCTTCTGTTACTGAAGCTTTAAAATCGGGTGATACAGTAACTTTAGTGGGTTTTGGTACTTTCGGTGTGAAAGAACGCGCTGCACGTACTGGCCGTAATCCACAAACTGGTGCTACTCTTGAGATCAAAGCAAGCAAAGTACCTAGCTTCAAAGCAGGTAAAGGCTTAAAAGACGCTGTAGCTTAAGCTTACCCAGCGACGAAACGCGCCTTCTTTGGCGCGTTTTTTATTGATAAATTTAATTGTGATGATTAACACATTCATTCAATGGGTATTTTCGGTTAAAATCCTTTGCAAATAAAATATTGGAATACTTATGGAAGCTTTTCGTAAAGTTATTAAGGGTTGGTTGGGCAAAGTCTTGCTCGTTCTGTTTTTGACCCCGTTAGCACTTGTAGGTATTGAAGGATATTTTAGCAGTGGAAACTCTGATGCAGCAAAATCAGTGAACGGGACTGAAATATCTCAAAAAGAATTAGAGTCACTGACCAAATCATTTAAAGAACAATATCTCAGTTATGCCAATGGGGATGAAACTTTACTGAATCAAAGCTTCATTGACCAGAAAGCCATGGATACGCTGGTTGCACGTACTTTATTGCTGCAACAGGCTGAAGAATTAGGGATCAGTCTGAGTGACCAGCAAATTGAACAGATGATTGCTCAGCAGCCTACTTTTCAGCAAGATGGAAAGTTCTCGAATGCTTTATATGAAAATTATCTAAAATCAATTGGCATGACTAATCGCGCTTTGATCGAAAGTTTACGTAAAGATCATGCGCTGAAGATGCTGTCATCGACTTTTCTGGATTATCCATTGGTAAGCTCAGTCGAAATGCAGCAGATTGCTGATTTACAAACTGAACAACGTCATATTCATATTTCTAGCATTAATCTGGACAGCTATAAAAAAGATGTCAAAGTGACGGATGCAGACATTGCTGCCTATTATGAAAAGCACAAAACACTGTTTAAACAGCCGACCAGTGTAGATGTCGACTATGTGGTGTTAAAGCCAAGCGATATTCAGGTGGAGAGTTTAGCGGTTACAGAGGCTGAGCTTCAGGAAGCCTATACCGCCTTTGTTGCAACACAAAAACAGACAGTTAAACCAGATGTGAAGCATATTTTAATTACGGCGGACAGTCGTAGTGATGCTGAAGCAAAAAAACTGGCGACCGATATTGCAGCCAAAATTAAAGCCGGTACTACTTTTGCTCAGGCAGCAGCACAATATTCTGAAGACCCTGAATCTAAGTCTAAAGGTGGCGCGCTTGCCGTTTATGAAGAAGGTGTATTTGGTACTGCATTTGATCAGACGGTTAGTTCTTTAAAATCGGGTCAGGTGTCTGCACCAGTGAAAACAGATTATGGTTACCACATCATTTCTGTGCAAACGCCAGATGTTGCAGTTCCTTCTTTTGAATCACAAAAAGCACGTTTGTCTGAAGAAGCCTTGGCTGCTAAAAAATCCAATGTATTCTCTGATACGGTCAATACGCTAAATGATATGGTGGTAGGAAGTGATTCTCTGGATGTCGTTACACAGGAAGTTAAAGGTGTACAAGTCCAGAAAGCCCAAGGTGTAACACTTTCGACCCGTGATCCTGTGCTGAGCGATGCTAACCTCAAAGTCAAATTGTTTAATGACGATGTTAAAAATGGTGATCGTAATGCTTCATCAAGCATTCAGTTAGCCAATGGTGATGTAGCCTGGATAAAGGTGCGTAATTATCATGCAGCCGGCGAACAAACACTGGCAGAAGCAAAACCGCGTGTTAAGGCTCAGCTGATTGAAGACAAAGCAGCTGCTTTGGCAAAAGCAAAAATTCAGAAAGCTTTGGATGAGTTCAAAACCAAACCGGTTGCAGCAGTGGCGAAAGGTGATTTGATCTTTGAAGATGCTGGTGTTTACACACGTGCTGAAGGTTTACTAAAACGTGATGTACAGCGTGCGGCTTTTAGTCTTCCGACACCAAAAGCAGGCCATTGGTCAGTGACGACAGCGAAAATGCCAAATGAGCTGGTTGTGGTTGCGGTATCAGAAGTAAAGAAAAATCCGGTGGATGTATTGAGTGTAGAACAACGCAGTGAGTTGATGAAGTTATATCAACAACTTCGTGGTCAGCAAGAATTTGATGACTATACGCGTTACTTGAAATCTCAGGCAAAAATCAAATAAAATTGTTGTATAAAAAACCAGCCTGCGGGCTGGTTTTTTTATGCTCTAAGCAAATAATGGATTAAGCACGAATAATCAGTTCATAACCAGTATATTTGCGCATATTAATTACGCCAGTATCCAGAATTAAGTACTGCCCCTTGATGCCTTGTAACTTGCCACGAATTAAGGGAGTTTTATCAAGATTATGCGATTTAATCTTTTCTGGATATTGTTCTACCGGATAAATAAATTCGCGTGCCAATTCTTGGTCCAGTACTTCAATATTTTCATTAAATTCTAGATTCTGATTAAATTCTTCACGAATGCTTTGAATTTTAGGCGCAAATTCTTCTAACAGTTGTTCACGCACTTCAATCAGATTGAGGGGTTCTGCTTCACCTTTGAGTAGCTTGCGCCAATCAGTTTTATCAGCAACCTGAGTACTAAACATGAATTCGAGTTTTCCGGAAAGACGACGTGAGCCAACTTTCATAATCGGCAGGGCTTGGGTCGCACCCTGATCAAGCCAGCGAGTCGGCATTTGGCTGGTACGGGTAATTCCGACCTTTAAAGCACTAGAATTGGCCAAATAGACAATATGTGGCTGAAAGCAGACATTCTGTGCAAACTCATCTTCGCGGCAAGTGCCTAAATGATAATGGCATGTCTCTGGCTTCATGATGCACATATCACATGAAGCATTGGTTTTAAAACATTTAAAACAGTGACCTTGCGAAAATGATTTGGAAGTTTTGTTGCCACAAGACACGCAGTAAATATTACCGGTCCATTCAATCTCGATTTCTTGGCCTAAATTAAACGGAAGATCAATTTCTGCACGATCTAAAATTAATTTATATTCAACATTTGCCCGCTGTATCTGTTGATCAGTTACACTAAGGTCCTTGAGGCCGACGTGCATTTTATGACAAATGCCCTGAAGTTCCATAAAAATTACTCACTTAAATCATAAGGATGCAGTTATGGCTGAGCAGAATGTCATTACTTCAATGCTAGACGATTTCGCACAGGAACAGCCAATTCATACTGCTATTTGTATTGGGCAGGACTTGAGCCAAGTCCAGTTTCAGCCAGCTATTCAATGGTCCTATTTTAGCGTATCTGACTTTTTAAATCTGCCTTTTCAGCAACGTTATGACTTGGCTGTAGTGATGCTGGATACTGCAGAAACAGAACATTTGTCTGAACAGATCATGAGTCAAATTCTGGTGAAATTACGTGATTTGTTTGCCAAACGGCTAGTGGTGATCAGCCGGCTGCAAAATGAAAAGTTATTGAGAGCTTTAGGATTTACCCAGCTGATTGACAAGACCACACATAAGGCCGATTTTGCGCTGTGGCAGTTTAATATTTTAACCTATAAGCACGTGCCAGACTGGTTTAACTCCAAATTTTGGGCTAATCCGGAAAACTGGGATAAATTTCGCTGGTAAGCCGAAAACCTGCTTAACCAAGATTGCAAATATTAACACAATCTTGCCTAGACAATATGAGGGCAGGCCGTATTCTGTAATTAAGATGCACATAGGATATAGGACATGACAAACCTGAGTAGTATTGTGGAAATATTAGCAAAGCAGGCATTGGGTGGCGGGCAGTCGCAGCAAAAGTCCTCACAACAAGGTGGCTTGGCAGATATCCTGGGGTCTGTGCTAGGGCATTTAAACCAGTCAAATCCTCAGCAAAATCAAAATCCTCAAAACCAGCAGAATCAAACCGGTCAGCAGAACCGACAAAATGGTCTGGGGGCAATTTTAGGTTCAGTACTAAGTCAGTTCGGTGGTAGTGGTACTCAAGGTACTGCTCAGCCTCGTTCAGGATTGGGTGGTTCTACTGGTAAAACCTTATTGATTGCAGTACTGCCTTTAGTGCTGGCCTGGATTCAAAAACAGGGCGGTTTACAGGGTGCGTTGGACAAGCTAAAAGGACAGGGGCTCAATAGCCAGGTCGATGATTGGGTGTCGACCGGCCCCGGTGAAAATGCCAATGTCGATCCGCAGCAGGTGCAAAACCTGTTTGATGATCAGGAAGTTGAAGCAGTTGCACAACAAACCCATGCACCGAAGCAGGATGTGTATAGTGCGATTTCACAGGTCTTGCCGCAGATTATTGATTCGCTTACTCCACAAGGTGAGCAAACCAGCAAGCAGGAAGCCAATAATGATATTCAAAATGTATTGAATATGGTTTCAGGACTTCTTAAAAAATAAATATAGACATTAAAAAATCCCGATATCTGTCGGGATTTTTTAATAACTATCAAATGATTTAGAATTTAATCTAGATTCATGCTGAACAGCTGATTAGATTTACAAATTTTCTTGGCAACATAATGAGATTTTCTCATGCGAATCAGGATAATCTGCGACTGAAAACCGAGTTCACCAAACTCAGGTTCTACCTGTACATAATGTAGTTGCCCATACTCATCTCGCACCCGCGCTTGAGCAGAAAAACCGGGTCGGGCATTGCCACTGGAAATTGTCGCCAAACGGCCAAGTAAATTGACATTGTTCTTTTTATATTTAGGTGGAATGACCTGATCCAGACAGTGAATCATAAAAATAGTAAAAAAAGTCGCAATGATTAAAGCCGGAATAATCAGGTAATAAGCAGGCAGAAATTTAAATTCCTGAGAATAGATCAGGAACTGTAAAACATAGCCGGCAAAACTAAAATTCATCAGGAAGAAAAACACAATCAAGGTTTTGGAGAATTTGACGTTTAGTAGATCCATCTGCTGAAAGTCATAAGGTGAAATTTTTTGCAGAAACTTGCTGGGTCTGAGTCCAAAATAGAAACCAATGGTTTTCACCACACCGAACAGAATAATCGCCAATAAACTCAGATGAAAAGGCATCAGGTTATAGTCTAGAAAAAATGCAGGCATGGTGAAGTCCGTTTTAGTCTTATTCTGAGAGGTAAATTCCACCATCAGAATGCACGGTAATCTCTACTTTTTCAAGTGCTTGACCTTGGCAAGGCCCAGAAATGCATTCACCGCTTTCTACCAGAAACAAGGCGCCATGCGTGGAGCATTCAATAAATTCCTGATCGCGATCCAGAAACTGGTTTTCCAGAAATTCCAGTTCGACCTGCAAATGCGGACACAAGTTTTGATAGGCATAGAAGGCACCGTCACGCTGTGTGATAAAGATATTATCTCCATCGGGAAGCTCAAAAGAGCGTGCTTCGCGTTCTGGAACGTCTTCGGTCATGCAAATTTTAAACATTAAGCACATTCCTTTTGAAAGTCTTGTAATAATGCCGCATAGTCTTCAACTGCCAGGCGTGGACCAAATTGTGAAACCACCTGGCTCGAAATGAGAATCGCCAGTTCAGCCGCAGCTTGAAGACCCAAATTAGCATTCAATCCGTACAGGAAAGCCCCGGCAAAAGCATCACCGGCACCGTTGGCATCTACTGCAGGCACTTTACGGCCAGGAACAGTAAATGTATTTTGATAATCCGAAATCAGTGCGCCTTCAGCTGACAATGTAATGACAACGTGCTGACTGATTGTTTTTAATTTAAGCAGGGCTGCCTCAAGATTATCTGTTTCTGTATACATCAGCGCTTCTTGCTGGTTACATAACAGCAAGTCTACACCATCTGCAATCATTTCATCCAAACCGGCACGCGCGTATTGCACCATGGCAGGATCAGATAAAGTTAGGGCAATTTTAACGCCATTGGCACGGGCAATATCACGTGCTTGTTGTACCGCATGACGTGCTGTGTCAGAAGTTGATAAATAACCTTCGAGATATAGCCATTTCGCGCTATTTAGTGCGCTGAAATCAATTTGTTGATCAGTCAGTTCGGCCGTAATACCCAGATAGGTATGCATGGTACGTTCAGAATCAGGGCTGACCAGAACCATACATGTCCCTGTTACGCCTTCACTGATCGATTGGGTGGTGGTCTTAATACCTGCATCATTCAAACCCTTCAGGTAGATGTGCCCCAGTTCGTCATTTCCGACACGACAGCCATAAAATGCAGAACCACCGAGCGCAGAAAATGCCACGGTAGTGTTGGCTGCTGAACCGCCTGAAGCCTGACCCTTATACACTTGAGTCGCTTGAAGATTTTGATAAAGAGTGGCCTGAGTCTCACCATCTGCAAGTTGCATGGTGCCTTTTTGCAAGTGATGTGCAGTTAAAAAGTCATCAGAAACTTTAAATTCTTGGTCAATCAGCGCATTACCAATCGCAAAAAGATCAACAGTTGCCATGTTCAAATATCACATTAAAAATGAAAGTCCTAAGTTTACACGATTGCTTGGGATTGCTGTAGTTTGCTGAATCATTTTCAAATATTTTTCAAAAATGCTGTATTTTGTTCAGCAGCTATCTTTGGTCTAAAAACTGACTTATTTTTGTGCACTGGTGTGCTGCAGCATTGATTTAAGGATCACATTTTATTTATAAAGAGATATCGCTCCTGGCATGATACTTTAAGTCGCTTGGCAACAGTCATTCTTCACAACAATTTCAAATAGTGTGCGTATATGAATATTAAAATTGTAACAGCCGAACAACTCCCGGATCAGATCGAAACACTGGCAACTCTGGCACGTAAAGAAGGCTATAATTTGGTAGATAAGTTAATAGAAGAATATCGCACCGGGAAAAACTGCTTTAGCCACGCCAATGAATATTTGGTGGTGGCGCATGATGGCAAGAAACTGGTTGGCTGTGGTGGCTTAAACCAGCAATGGGGAGATAACGGCATTGAAGACCGCATTGGTCGTGTACGCCGTTTTTATGTGCATCCGAAATATCGTCAGCATGGCGTAGGCAAACAGCTTTTGGCTTACCTAGAGCAATTGGCACGTCCGCATTATTCGGCTTTATGCTTACAAACAGATACCCGACTGGCCGCCAGTTTTTATCAAAAGCAGAATTATGTATTTGTAGAAAATAATCCAAGCTATAACTATTTTAAATACCTGATTTCTTAAGCTTGTAAATACTTATCTAGATGCAGGAAGTAAATTTGATGATTTAATTTTCAAATGATCAAGTTTACTTAATTCGATCAAAATCCTCGGTTTTCAACGTGAATAATTTAGATAACTAAAGCTATAATGCGCTTAGTTATTTTAATTAAAGCATTAGGAGATCGCATGACTGTAGATGTCACTGAAACCATTTCTCAAACTGTACATCCTGCGTTTCAGTTGGTACGTCAACAACATGTTGAAGCTTTAGACATTTTCGTGTCTGAATATAAACATAAAGTGACTGGCGCCACACATTATCATCTGGCGACCAATCACGACGAAAATGTCTTTCTGGTGGCGTTTCGTACCCAGCCGATGGATTCTAAAGGCGAAGCACATATTCTGGAACATACTGCGCTGTGTGGTTCAGAAAAATTCCCGGTGCGTGATCCATTCTTCCTGATGATTCGCCGTTCACTGAATACTTTCATGAATGCCTTTACTGCGGCTGACTGGACTGCGTATCCATTTGCGACCCAAAATAGTAAAGATTTCCAGAACCTGCTCGAAGTGTATATGGATGCAGCATTTGCTGCGAACCTGAATCCATTGGATTTTGCCCAGGAAGGCATTCGCATTGAGCTGGAAAATGGCGAGCCTGTCTATAAAGGCGTAGTTTTTAATGAAATGAAAGGTGCGATGAGTTCGCCTTCAGACCAGCTGTATCACACGCTGGCGCATCATTTATATCCGCATACCATCTATCATTATAATTCTGGTGGGGATCCTAAAGATATTCCTGATCTGACTTACCAGGAGTTAGTTGATTTCTATAAGTCACATTACCATCCAAGTAATGCAGTCTTCATGACCTTTGGCAATAAAACAGCATTCGAACTGCAAGAGCAGTTTGAAAATCTGGCATTGTCCAAATTTGAAAAAGGTCAGACGCTGTATCCAACACCTGAAACCCGTTTGACTGCACCATTGACGGTGACAGACAGCTATGCTGTTGATGCTGAAGACCTGCAGGACAAGACCTATCATGTGCTGTCATGGTTATTGCCAGAAGCCAGTGACATTAAACTGCGTTTAGGTATGCGTTTAGTTGAAGGTATCTTGTTAGAAGATTCAGCATCACCACTGCGTCATTATTTGGAAACTTGTGGTTATGCAGATGCAACAGGTCCATTCATGGGCGTGGATGATTCTAACTTTGAAATGACTTTCTACTGTGCGGTGCAGGGTTCAAATCCTGAACATGCAGAAGAATTTAAAAATGGTGTGTTTAAGGTTCTGGAAGAAGTTGCCTCTAAACCGGTTGATCAGAACATGGTCGATGCGATCCTGCATCAAATCGAATTGCATCAGCGTGAAATCAATGGTGATGGTACGCCGTATGGTTTAAGCCTGATTCTGAGCGGTCTGGGCAGCGCGATTCATCATCGTGATCCGGTCGAAGTTTGGGATGTGGACTCTGCCATTGCTGCAGTCAAAGAAGAACTGCAAGATCCAATGTGGTTATCCAATCTGATCAAAGAGCATTTGCTGGATAATCCACATCGTGTCCAACTGACGCTGGTTCCGGATGCGACCAAATCTGCCAAAGAAGCGGCTGATGAAAAAGCGCGTCTGACTGAAATTGGCAAGAATTTAACTGAAGAGCAGAAAGCGGAAATTATTGCCCAGACTGAAGCATTGAATATTCGTCAGGACACGCCGGATGACTTGAACTTATTGCCGAAAGTCGGTCTGGAAGATGTTCCTGCGGAATTACAGATTGTGCAAGGTCAGTTACGCGAGATTATCTGTAACCGTGTTGATACGCCGTTGAACCTGTATCATGCCGGTACTAATGGTATTTATTACCAACAGGTTCTGGTTAATATTCCGGATGAAGTGGTGCAGTCGCCTTACTTTAACCTGCTTTCAATCCTGATGGGTGAGGTGGGTGCGGGTGAATATGATTATCTTGAGTTCCAGCAACTGCAAACAGCGGTAAGTGGCGGTCTGGGTATGGGCGCATCTTTGCGTTCTAAAGTCGATGACAAAAACAAGATTACTGCCTGGTTGACGCTAACGACCAAATCTTTGGTGAATCATCTCGATGCGATCCGTCTGTTAAAGATTGGTTTTGAACAGCTTCGTTTTGATGAAAAAGACCGTATTATCGAGCTGTTACAACAGCGTAAAACGCGCTGGCAGTCACGTATTTCCGGTTCTGGACATAGCTATGCAATGCAAACGGCTTCACGCCAGCATAGTGCATTGGCTTTGCGTGATTATCACAATACCGGTTTGGGTGCATTGAACTGGCTGATCGAACTGGTATCTAAGATCGAAAAAGATCCGGCTGAATATGATCTTCTGATTGACGAGTTAAAACGAATTCATCGTGTTTTGTTGCAAGCGCCGAAGCAGTTCCTGTTAGTCTGTGAAGAGCCGCAGTCTGTGCATCTGATCGAAGAAATTCAGAATGTCTGGGATAAACTTGAAGTTGATTCTGCACCAGTTTCATTAACTCAAGTCGAAAAAGTAACCCATGACCAGCACGAAGCCTGGTTGATTCAAGCCAATGTCCAGTTCTGTGCGGCTGCTTATCCAGCTGTTGAAGTTTCACATCCTGATGCTGCTGCATTGATGGTACTGGCGGGTTATTTGCGTAATGGCTTCCTGCACAGTGCCATCCGTGAAAAAGGCGGTGCCTATGGTGGTGGTGCCAGCTATGACGGGAATGCCTGTTCATTCCGTTTCTACAGCTATCGTGACCCACGTCTGGCAGAAACTTTCCAGGATTTTGATGCGAGTATTCAGTGGTTACTTAATGCACCACAACAGCCACACCAGTTGGAAGAAGCCATTCTGGGTCTGATTGCCAGCATGGATAAACCGGGTTCACCGGCAGGCGAAGCCATTACTGCATGTTATTCTTACTTGCATCAACGTACGCCAGCGTTCCGTAAAAAATTACGTGAACGTTTATTGAATGTCACACTGGATGATTTGCAGCGTGTTGCACAGACCTATCTGGTCGAGCAGCAGGCGACGAAAGCCATTGTAGCGCCAGTGGCAAAACGTGAAATGCTGGAACAGCTTGGTTTTGTAATTCAACAAGTTCTATAAATAAAAAAAAGAGGATAATGGATGGCGCTTAATTCGTTTAAGCGCTCAACTCTACAGCTGAGCGTTTTGCTGGGCTGTGCAGTTGGGACGCAAGTGAATGCGGAAGAAACAGTAGTCAACAGTCCCACGCCGGCAACGGCTGAAGCCTGTGCTGCACTGGAAATTAGTGCAGAGCGTCTGGCCTGTTATGATACTTTATTTAAAATTCCGGTCACTGAGAAGCCTGCAATCGTTTCTGAACGTCGTGCAGCAGCAGAAATTGCGCCTGAACCCGATAATTTAAAAGCGAAAATTGGTCAAACCGTTTCCAATATTTATGCTTCTGAAGGATCAAAACTGACGCCGAATCTGTCTTTGCTGGATAGCCGCTGGGAACTCTCTCCAGAAAGTAAATTAGGCACCTGGAACATTCGTTCTTATCAGCCAGTGTATTTGATGCCAGGTTTCTGGACATCAAAGAAAAATGAATTCCCTCAAAGTGAAAATCCAGAAAACACAGTGAAGGAAGACCAAAATCTTACCTCAACCGAAGCAAAGTTTCAGTTGTCTTTAAAGACCAAGGCGGTTGAAAATATCTTGGGAGATAATGGCGATCTCTGGCTTGGTTATACCCAATCTTCACGTTGGCAGGTGTATAACTCGGAAGAATCACGTCCGTTTCGTGAAACCAACTATGAACCCGAAGCCAGTTTAATCTTCCGTACCAACTATGATCTTTTAGGTCTTAACTGGCGTATGTTGGGATTGACCATTAATCATCAGTCCAATGGCCGTTCTGATCCGTTATCACGTAGCTGGAACCGGGTGATGCTGAATCTCGGTTTTGAAAAAGACAATTTTGCCTTGATGGTTCGTCCTTGGTATCGCTTTGAAGAGAAGCGAGAAGATGATAACAATCCAGAAATCAAAAACTATATCGGCCGTGGAGACATGACCGCATTTTATCGTTATAAGGAGCATGATTTTTCATTAATGCTGCGACATACCTTAAAAGGTGGAGATGAAAATCGTGGAGCCGTACAGTTCGATTGGTCATTCCCGATCAGTGGGCGTTTGCGTGGCCAATTCCAGCTATTTGATGGCTACGGAGAAAGTCTGATTGATTATAATCACCGTGCCACGTATGTCGGTTTAGGTGTTTCCTTGATGAACTGGTTCTAGGATTCCAACTTTAAACATCTTGGAATGAAAATAAAAAACCATGCCGCTGCATGGTTTTTTTATAGATAGATTAGCCAATCTGGATTTCTGAAGGCGGATGTTTGAGACGACTCTTTCTCGGAGTCGCAATAAAATAAGCAAGCGTCAGTGGCCCTAGACGCCCTGCGAACATTAACAGCATTAGAATAATCAAACTGGCAGGTTGTAGTTCCTCTGTTACCCCTCGGGACAAACCGACGGTACAAGCTGCAGACACGGCTTCAAACAACAGATCCAGAAAATCCTGCTCAGGTTCCAGGATTAATAAGCTCATAAAACCCATCATGATCAGCGCTGCAGTAATACACACCACGGCTAATGCTTTAAACGTAGTTTTTTCAGGAATAGAGTGATTAAACAGCCGGATCTCATCTTCGCGTCTTAAAAAACTGATTACGCTGATGACCACAATAATAAACGTTCCGACTTTGATGCCGCCCGCTGTACTTAAGGAACCTCCACCAATAAACATTAGAAATATGGTAACTAGAGTGGATGCATCACTCATTTGTTCCATTGGCAAGCTATGAAAACCTGAAGAGCGGGGAACGGTGGCATGGAACCAGGCATTTACGGCTTGATCGCTTAGACTCATCAGGCCCAGAGTTTGCGGATTAGAGGCTTCGAGTAGCCATAGTACAATAAACGCACTCAGATTGAGCCCCAGAATCGTTGAGAGGATTAGCTTGCTGTTGGTACTCAACTTACGCCAGCGCTTATGTTCTTTGACGTCCATCAGCACCAGAAAACCGATACCGCCAATGATATACAGCATACTGATGGTAAAGGTAATCAGATACTGTCCTGAAAAGCTCATCAAGCTATTTGGAAATAGTGAAAATCCACCATTATTAAAAGCGGAGACGCTATAAAAAGCTGCATAAAATAGTGCATCGCTAAACTGATATTCTTTGAGCCAAGCCAAAGTCAGAATCAGCGTACCGATTGCTTCAAAGAATAGAGAATATAAAAACACGGCTTTAATGGTAAAACTGACTTTTTTCAGGCTAGTTTGTCCAATGGACTCCTGTGCCATGACTTGTTGTTTTAGCCCCAGTTGCGGTGCCAGACTCATCACTGCCAGAATGGCAAAGGTCATAAAACCCAAGCCGCCGCATTGTAACAAAAACATAATCACGATTTGACCAAATACGGTATAGGCTTCACCGACATTCACCACCGATAGCCCGGTAATGGTCACAGCAGAAGTTGCTGTAAAAATGGCTTCCAGCCAGCTGATTTCTCCATGATGGGCAATAGGCAGCATCAGCAGCAGCGAACCGATCAGAATTAATCCAAGAAAACCCAAAGCCAGTAAGCTTGGAGGACTGAGGTTAATCGTCCTGTGTTGCTTTAAATCAGAACTTTTCATAGATGTTTAAAATATTTAGCAAGACGGCGCAAAGGTTCCAGCAATCCTTCAACCAGTAAAATATCGCCTTCCTGAAGAATCTGATTGGCATCTACGTGATATTGCAATGTAGATCCGCGTTTATGTAATAAGGTAGTGATTTCAGGAGCATGCTTCATCAACTGATTCAGTGGCGTACCATGATGATCTGCATGAATTTCAATTTTGACAATATAATGATCATCCTCAAGCGCCATATAACGACTGACCATCGGATAGCTTAATGACTGGGCCACCCGAACGCCCATATCTTCTTCAGGATGAATGATTTTTTCAACATTGAGATGGGTCAGAATCATGTGGTGGGATTTGGATTTGGCCTTCACCCAGATTTTCTTTACGCCCATATTTTTTAAGTGCAATACACATAGAATACTGGCCTCAATATCCTCTCCAATCGCAACGACAACGGCATCACAGCGCTGAATGTTCAGCTCATCGAGTACATGTTCATCGGTTGCATCGGCAATCACGGCATGGGTCAGCTGATCAGAAATGTTTTCGACATATTTTTTATTCAGATCGATTCCGATCACTTCATGCTTCAGGCTGATGAGCTGTGTGGCCACGGTCGCACCGAAACTGCCAAGCCCGATGACTGCAAATAATGCCATGGATTGTCCTTCGTTATCTTTATGTCATTCGTTATATCCGCTATGGTAATGAGAAGGCGATTCTTCAGCTATAGTTTTTAGGTAAAAATAGTACAGATCTTTGAAGTATTTACGCTTCTTTCATCTGAAGTACAGATTGAAAATTTGGACAGTCAGACATAACCTGACGATGTGCATATAAGGTTCCATAGCTGTTTTGGATGATGTATTCGAATTCATGATGATCATCCTTCATGATATTGAGTGTGGCTTGGCGTTTGAGTTGAGGATAAGTTTTTAAATTATCGATTGAGGCACAAGAAAAGCTTTTTACAAAAGCTGAAATTTTAGGATCTAATTTCACTTCTTTATAATGATTTAGAAAAATATAAACAAATTTGGGATACTGGTTGAGTATTTCTGAATGTGCCTCTATACCAGCGATGTTGCTGAGGTTATTTGCGGTTGCATTACTGGGAATATTTTTCATACTTGTTCGAACACGATCTTCTTCTTGATTTAATTTGTATGCTGGATAGCCGTATAAATAGACAAATAAAGTGGTGAGCAAAATAATAATAAAAGTGATATTCATATCTTAAGGTTCTGTTTTTGTAATTATTTTTAATTTTAACAAGATTGGAAATTAATGGATAATTGGTGTTTTCATTCATGATACATTTTTAAATCTGCCTAGAATATCATCCTAAAAAAACCGCCTCGAAAGGCGGTTTATGTTTGAAAGAATTACTTCAAGAAACGTTGATAACCCAGATTATTGGTAATTTCCTGATATGGATAGGTAATGGTTTCGAGAGTTTCGATCAAACCGTCCGGATTTTGTTGTGCATCGGTCGCTTCAAGACCCACCAGAACACGTCCTTCAGCAGCGCCGTGGTTACGGTAGTGGAACAGGGTAATGTTATGGGTCGGGCCCAGACGCTCCAGGAACATCAGTAAAGCGCCAGGACGCTCCGGGAATTCCACTCGGAACAGGCGTTCATTTTCAATATCGGCATGACCACCGATCAGGTAACGGATATGCAGTTTGGCCACTTCGTCATCAGACAGATCATCAACGTCATACTGGAACTTTAAGGTTTCATAAATTTCTTGACGTTCTTTCTCGCCATTTTTTAGACTAATACCGACAAAGACCTGTGCCGCAGAAGCATCGCTGGCACGGTAGTTAAATTCAGTAATATTACGACCTTGCAAGGCACGGCAGAAGCTCAGGAATGAACCTTTCTGTTCTGGAATGGTCACGGCAAAGATTGCTTCTTTTCGTTCACCCAATTCGGTACGTTCAGCGATATAACGTAAACGGTCGAAGTTCATGTTGGCGCCGCAGACAATCGACACCATGTTTTTCCCTTCAATACCATGTTCAGCCACGTACTTTTTGATGCCGGCCAGTGCCATTGCACCAGATGGTTCGACAATGCTACGGCATTCGTCATAAGTGTCTTTAATCGCTGCACAGACTTCATCCGTATTCACCAGCACCACATTCGGTTCAACGATCGGGCCTGAATTGTCCGACTTTTGCAGACGAATCACATCAAATGGTTTTTCACCAATTTGGGCTACAGCTGTACCATCAGCAAATAAACCTACAGATGGAAGAATCACACGCTCATTGGCTTCTAAAGCAGCTTTTAAACAGGCAGATTCGTCGTATTCCACGGGAATGACTTTCACATGTGGTGCGACATCACCTAAATATGCTGCAACACCTGCGATCAGGCCGCCGCCGCCTACTGCAACGAAGACATAATCGACGTCGCGCCACTGACGCAGAATTTCATTGGCAATGGTGCCTTGGCCAGCAATCACCAGTTCATCATCATAAGGCGGAATGAAAGTCATCCCATCTTCCTGGGCACGTTGAATCGCATATTTATTGGCAACATCAAATGAATCACCATGCAAAACCACTTCGCCACCCAGACGTTTAACCGCCTGTACCTTGATATCAGGTGTGGTTTTAGGCATCACAATAATCGCGCGAATACCCAGCTTTTTCCCTGAGAGTGCCACGCCCTGTGCATGGTTGCCCGCTGAAGCAGTAATAACGCCACGTTCCATTTGTGATTTCGGTAGTTGACTAATACGGTTATAGGCACCGCGTAGTTTGAATGAAAAAACCGGTTGTAAATCTTCACGTTTAAAGCGGATGTTATTATTGAGTCGTTCGCTAATTCGTGGCGCTGCTTCGAGTGGAGTTTCGATTGCAACATCGTAGACCGTTGCTTGTAAAATTTGTCGAACCAAACGAGACAGCATGTTAATTTTCCATCTAACAGTTTAAAATAGGGGCTTATTGTAACAAACCACACGGCTTTGCGGTTTAAAAAAGCTGCAAAAGTCCAAAATAGTTGAGTGAAGCCATGAGTCTATATGCAACCCAAGATGAGAAAAAACAAGCAGCAGCCAAAGCCGCTTTAAAACACTTGCCAAAAGGGGGCATTTTAGGCGTAGGTACAGGCAGTACTGTAAACTTTTTAATTGACTTATTGCCTGAGCTGCAATTGGAAGCTGCGGTAGCCAGTTCAGAAGCAACTGCACAACGCTTGAAAAAACTCGGCATTGAAGTGGTAGATATGAACTCTGTCAGTGGTCTGGATGCTTATGTTGATGGTGCAGATGAAATTGATCGTCATATGCATATGATCAAAGGTGGCGGTGCAGCGCTGACACGTGAAAAGATTGTTGCCTCTATTGCAAAAAAATTTGTGTGTATCGTGGATGATTCTAAATGGGTTGGACAATTAGGGCGTGAGTTCCCGCTTCCGGTAGAAGTGATTCCAATGGCGCGTTCTGCTGTTGCGCGTAAAATTGTATCTTTAGGTGGCGATCCTGCTTATCGTGAAGGTGTGGTCACTGACAACGGTAACGTGATTTTAGATGTATATAACCTCAATATTCTGAATGCGCTTGAACTGGAAAAAACCTTAAACGATATTCCGGGCGTGGTGTGTAACGGTATCTTTGCGATCAACAAAGCAGATATCGCAATTGTCGCGACGGATAACGGAATTGAAGAGCGTACAGCGGTTTAATTTTAAAATCTCCCCAAATCCTGAACAGAAGTTAAAGTACTGCTTTAACTTTTGTGCAAGAAAAGCCTCATTTTAGATTTTTTAAGAGGGGCTTTTCTCCCTCCTTAATAAAGGTGAGTAGCACTGCTACGCAAGGGGGAGGATTAAAAAAATGATTAAATATAAAAAATGACCTTATCCGACCTACCCGAAATTCAAATCACCCGAAATGTCCGTTCAACACGGTTACGTTTGCGTGTCGATGCAACACAGATTCGCCTTACAGCCCCGGTTTTTTGCAGCAAAAAACAGATACGGCATTTTATTGAACAATCTGAAAGCTGGCTGATTAAAACCTGGCAATCCCAGCAGGAAAAAATCGAAAATATTGACCGGACGCTACCGAGTGAGCTGCGGTTATTCAATCTAAAAGCACCATTAAAAATTTCTTATCAAAGCCAGAAGAACAACTTCATTTTTGATCATGAAGATCTACAGCTTTGGATCAGTGACCGACATCCTGAAGAATATTTAAAAGCTTTCGTGATTGCCTACGCAAAAGAACAGCTGCCTTCATATTTAAATCTCGTCTCACAGCAATGTCATTTACCTTTTAAAGACTGCAATATTCGACAACCTAAAACCCGGTGGGGTAGTTGTTCAGCCAAACATGACATTATGTTGAACAGTGCGCTGGTATTATTCCCTGAACAAGTCACGCGTTATGTCGCTGTCCATGAGCTGGTACATACAAAGCATTTTGATCATAGTCCACGCTTTTGGGCAGAAGTTGCTAAGCATGATCAGCATTTCCAGCAGCATCGTATAACGCTGAAAAATACGCCGTTGCCATATTGGTGGGGTGCCTAAAACCATAATTAATAAGTCCATATAACTCTATTAAAATAGCCTAAGCAATCTATGCATTTAATCCTCTAAATCGGACTTATCCTGCTGATCAATTAAAAAACCAGCAAACCCCAGTGAAATGGTTTAGAAAACCTCAACTTCCTGTCATACTAGGCTGTATAAAGGAAACATTTATTTGAGGTAATCATCGTGATTTCAGTGGGTATTGTGGGTGGTACGGGTTATACAGGCGTTGAACTTTTGCGTCTTTTGCTACGACATCCAGATGTAAATGTAACAGCACTGACATCACGTACTGAAGCAGGCCGTCGTGTAGATGACATGTTCCCGAGCTTGCGCGGGCATACCGATCTTAAATTTTCCGATTTAAGTCTGGATTTATTAAAATCATGCGATGTGGTGTTCTTTGCAACGCCGCATGGTGTCGCAATGAAACATGCCGAAGAGCTGGTTGCTGCAAATACAAAAGTGATCGACCTAGCTGCTGATTTTCGTTTACAAGATCTTGAACAGTTTGAAAAATGGTATGGCATGCAACATGCATGTCCAGAACTGTTAAAAGATTCTGTATACGGTTTATCTGAATTGAATCGTGAAGAGATTAAAAAAGCCAATGTGATCGGGAATCCGGGGTGTTATCCAACCACAGTTCAGTTAGGTCTGGCGCCAGTCTTAAAAGCGGCTGAAGTATTGGTGAAACCTGAAAGCATTATTATCGATGCCAAGTCGGGTGTATCAGGTGCAGGTCGTAAAGCTAGTCTGGGCATGATTTATTCTGAAAATGCTGATAACTTTAAGGCCTATGGTGTAGCGGGTCATCGCCATCATCCTGAAATTGTCGAAGCACTGGAAAATATTTCAGGTCAAAAAAATGTGTTTGATCATATTTTATTTGTACCGCATTTGGTGCCAATGATCCGTGGTATGTTGTCGACCATCTATATCGATTTAACTGAAGCAGGCCAAGCAGCAGATTTACAAGCGCTATATGAGCAGTTCTATGCCAATGAAGCATTTGTCGATGTTATGCCGGCGGGTGGCTCACCCGAAACCCGTTCAGTGCGTGGAGCGAATCAGTTGCGTATTGCCTTGTATAAGCCACAACCAACAAAACTGGTGATCCTGGTTGCACAAGACAATTTGGTAAAAGGCGCAGCAGGTCAGGCTGTCCAAAACATGAACCTGATGTTTGGTTTTGCTGAAGATGCTGGCTTAAATAATATTGGTTTATTACCATAAAAAACGTATTAGAACTTCACACACATTTAGATTTGCATTTAAATGTGTGTCTTGATTAAAGCAAACAAGAGATCAAAATGCCGAATAACGAGTCAAATACGACGCTTCCTCAGGAACCCGATACTAAGAAACCATTCATGAAAGGCAATACGCCCTTAGCCATTGGTGCGGCTGTATTGATCTTAAGCAGTGGCGTACTCGGATATACCGTAGGACATCGTCAGGGTTTGACTGCGGCGGGTTATGATGCAGATGCAGAGCAACTGGTCGATGTGGTACAGACTCAGAAAGCCAGTCTGGAAACACTGAACAAGACGCTAAATACTGCGGTTCAGGAGCGTGATCTGGCTGTCAGCAATGCCAATGATCTGTATCTGGCCATGACCAAGGCACGTGATGAACAGGTTCAGGCCGAAAGTGTGGGAACCATTTATCGCGAGATCTTGCGTCAGCGTGGTGGTCTGGCATTGGCGGTTCAAAACCTGTCGATTAAACCTTTGCCGGAAAATGCCTTTGAATACCAGATTGATCTGGTTCAGGTCAGCCCAGGCAAAAGCCGTGCTTCAGGTAGCGTGGAACTGCGCCTGATTAAAGGTACGGAAATTTTGGTGGTGCCACTGGAAGATAAAAACTTTAATTTCGAAAATTATGAGCGACTCACTGGCCGCTGGACCATGCCTAAGGGCTTTAAGCCAGAATTTATTGAAGTGCGTCTTACTGGTGCCAAACCTGTGATTCGTCGTTTTAGTTGGGAACAGGGCAAAGCAGTAGAAAATCAGTCTGCCACCTTGTCCGAAATTCCGAAAACCGAAGCAAATGCAAATTAAGTGTGAAATATAAATCTTATGCCAAGCAATAAACGTCAAATGTGTTTAAGTGATATTAAAAATTCTTTTAATGAGTCTGGAATCGTTGATTGGCATATCAGCCCACGTTTAGCAAATGAACCCTCTGAAGACGGTGATTCTGACCTAGCTGTACAGACTGCACCGCCAGAACTGAAACGTCCACCGTTGTATGCCGTTGTTTTATTAAATGACGACTATACGCCGATGGAGTTTGTAATTGAAATTTTACAACAATACTTTGCAATGAATCTTGACCAAGCTACACAAGTAATGCTAACTGTACATTATGAAGGAAAGGGTGTAGCTGGGGTCTATCCTCGAGACATTGCGGAGACCAAAGCGAACCAAGTCAATAATTATGCTCGATCACAAGGTCATCCGTTACTTTGCCAAATAGAGCCTAAAGATTAAGGGGGTTACATGCTCAGTCGTCAATTAGAAGTATCACTACGTTTGGCTGTCAGCATGGCTCGTCAAAAGAGACATGAGTTCCTGACCGTAGAACATTTATTGTTAGCCTTACTCGACAATGATTCTGCCGTAAATGCTCTCAAAGCATGTGGTGCCGACATCATCGTGTTGCGTAAGGAATTAGAAGAGTACGTAGAACAACATACCCCTAAACTTGGTGAAAATAGTGATCAGGCACCACACCCGACAGAAAGCTTCGACCGGATCTTGCAACGCGCGATTTTTCACGTGCAATCAAGCGGTGGTGATCGTACTGTAGAAGGTGCTGATATTCTGGTTGCCATGTATTCTGAGCGTGACTCATTTGCAGTCTATCTGCTGAAACGTCATCAAATTAACCGTCTGACCCTGACTCAGTACCTGTCTCATGGTACCCGTAAAGAAGATGTACAGTCTGAAGAAGAAATCGAAGATCTAGATGGCGAATCAGCATCTTCAGCAAGTTCAGGTCCACTTGAACTTTATACCACTAACCTGAATGTTGAAGCACAAAAAGGTAAGACCGATCCACTGATTGGTCGTGAAAAAGAAATCGAGCGTGCCGCGCAAATTCTTTGCCGCCGTCGTAAAAATAACCCACTCCTTGTCGGTGATCCAGGTGTCGGTAAAACCTCGATTGCTGAAGGGCTGGCTTGGTTAATTGTCAATGGTAAAGCGCCAAAACCACTGGAAAATGCTGAAATTTTCAGTCTGGACATTGGTGCTTTGGTGGCAGGAACCAAATACCGTGGCGACTTTGAAAAACGCTTGAAACAGCTTTTAAATGCGTTGAAAAAGAAACCTGAAGCAGTGCTGTTTATTGATGAAATTCACATGATTATTGGTGCAGGCTCGAGTATGGGCAGTACCATGGATGCATCGAATCTGATCAAACCGGCGCTGGCAAATGGTTCTTTACGCTGCATCGGGTCAACCACATTCCAGGAATACCGTCAGGTCTTTGAGAAAGATCATGCTTTATCGCGTCGTTTCCAGAAAATTGATGTGAATGAGCCATCTATTTCTGAAACTATTGATATCCTACGTGGTCTGAAATCGAAGTTTGAAGATTTCCATCATGTGGAATATGAAGATCAAGCCTTAGTGTCTGCGGTAGAACTTTCTGCGAAATTTATCAACGACCGTTTCTTGCCAGATAAGGCGATTGATGTCATTGATGAAGCCGGTGCTCAGCGCCGTCTCAAAGCAGAACAAGATGACAGTTTAATCACCGTAGAAAATATTGAAGACATCGTTTCTAAAATTGCGCGTATTCCTCCGAAAACTGTCTCTAAAGATGACAAGAGTGTGCTGGAAAATCTTGAGCGTGATTTAAAACGTGTGGTCTTTGGTCAGGATGAAGCGATTGAGGCCTTGGCTTCTGCAATTAAACTGTCACGTGCCGGTTTGAAGTCTCCAGATAAGCCTGTAGGTAGTTTTGTCTTTGCGGGTCCTACAGGTGTTGGTAAAACCGAAGTGACCAAGCAGCTGGCAAAACAGATGGGTGTGGAACTGGTTCGTTTCGATATGTCCGAGTACATGGAACGCCATGCGGTGTCTCGTTTAATCGGTGCACCTCCGGGCTATGTCGGTTTTGATCAGGGTGGGTTATTGACCGATGCGATTCATAAAAATCCGCATTGTGTACTGTTGCTAGACGAGATCGAAAAAGCGCATCCAGATGTGTTTAACCTGTTATTGCAGATTATGGATCATGGTTCATTGACTGATAACAACGGGCGTAAATCTGATTTCCGTAACGTGGTCTTGGTACTCACCACCAATATTGGGGCTGAAAGTATTTCGCGTGTCAGCATTGGTTTTATGGAACAGGACAATAGTAACGATAATCAGGAAGCGATGAAGAAAGCCTTCTCGCCGGAATTCCGTAACCGTCTCGACGGCGTGATTCAGTTCAAGGCATTACCAAGCAGCATTATTGAAAATGTTGTAGATAAATTCCTGACTGAACTTCAAGCACAACTAGATGACAAAAAAGTCATGTTGGAAGTGGATCAGAGTGCACGTGAATGGATGTCAGAACATGGCTATGACCGTTTAATGGGCGCACGTCCAATGCAACGTTTGATTCAGGAACACCTGAAAAAACCGCTGGCTGAGATGATCCTGTTTGGTGAGCTGGCTGAAAATGGCGGCAATGTTGCAGTATCGGTGAAAAAAGAAAATGGTAAAGCGGTTGGCTTAAAACTTGAAGTTTTTGAAGACCAGACTGCTGAACCAGCTTAATTAATAAGAAGGATCAAACCCGTGCTTGCACGGGTTTTTTCATGGACTCATATTTTAAATTATCAAATTCATATCATTTAAAAGATAAATTATGGATATTCAAGTTACCAAGCTGTTCACGACATTTTTACTGTTTTTAGTCACGGCATTGATGGAAATTTTAGGTTGTTATTTTCCCTATCTGATTTTAAATCAGGGGAGAAGCCACTGGTTATGGATTCCGACAGCTCTGGCTTTGGCGGCTTTTGTCTGGCTGTTAACCTTGCATCCAGCTGCTTCAGGACGGATCTATGCCGCTTATGGCGGTATCTATATTTTTTCAGCACTGATGTGGTTGCGCTTCGTTGATCAAGTCACACTGTCACGTTGGGATCTGCTTGGTGGTATGGTGGTAATACTGGGTGCACTGGTTATTATTTTGCAACCACAAGGCTTGATACGTTAATTGAGGTACACCTTGATAAAAAAGTTCATCAAAAAAAGGTAGCCATAGCTACCTTTTGTTTTCAGGATTCAAGAATCCTGAATTGAAATAAATGTCTTATGGGTTTAGATTATTTTAATTTGCAATCTTTTTGGGAAATATCAGTTTTATAGGTTTGTGTCTGCGAGTTCAGGCTGAGTTCAACCTTGTAAGGGTTCGCAATCTGATAACGATGCTCAAAGAAAATTTCACAATTATTCAGCAGATTGTTGCGAATGACTTTCATCACTTCTTTGCGCCCTAGGTCTTTTTCAAACTGGCTAAAATCGGGCGTGATGATCATGCCTTTCAGTGTGGTTTTGTTGGCACTTAACTGCAATTGTTCAATAATCGTATTTTGATCAATCTGCAACGGTAAAGTTCTGGAATCCTCTGCACTGAGCACTGCGAGTAATTCATTCAGTTCAGCTTTTTTCTGAATTTTAAATTTGCTGTCAATAATATTTTTTTCTTGAAGATATTGGTCAAATTCAGAAGCATGCACCGGTAAGACAGCACTGCTAAAACCTGCCAAGAGTGCCAAAATCCAATATTTTTTTTGCATTGTATAAAATCACTTTTTATTCCATTTCAACAACGATTATAAGAGCTGAGACAAAAAAAGCACCAGAGATTGGTGCTTAATTTGTGAAGATTCATCTTAAAAAATTAGTCTTTTTTCAGATTTTCATTAATCAGGAATTCAACCAAGGCTTTTTGCGCGTGCAAACGATTTTCTGCTTCATCCCAAACTACAGCATTTTTATGGTCAAGCAGATTTTCTGAAATCTCTTCGCCACGATGCGCAGGCAAGCAGTGCATAAACAAGCAATCCGGATGTGCAAGATCCATCAGGCGTTCATTCACCTGATAATCTGCAAAGGCTTTTTCACGGATCTTCTGCTCTTCTTCCTGCCCCATGCTTGCCCAAACATCAGTCACGATCAGGTCAGCATTCACCGCTGCATCTTCAGCAGAAGGAACCAGTTCCACACAATGCGCGAATTCAGACAGGAATTTTTCTTGTGGCTCATAGCCTTTTGGCGCTGCAATTTTCAGATTAAAGCCCCACATATGTGCAGCTTCAATATAAGAGTTACACATATTGTTGCCATCACCAATCCAGGCAACAGTTTTACCTTCAATTGAGCCACGTTGCTCTACATAAGTCTGCATGTCAGCAAGTAGCTGGCAAGGATGGTGGTCATCTGTCAACGCATTAATCACTGGAACTTTTGAATAAGATGCAAAACGCTCCACGATATCATGGCCGAAAGTGCGGATCATCACGATATCCAGCATGCTTGAAATCACACGTGCAGAATCTTCAATCGGTTCACCACGACCTAACTGGGTATCGCGTGAAGACAGGAAAATCGCGCTACCACCAAATTGGCTCATGCCAGCTTCAAACGAAACACGCGTACGGGTACTCGATTTCTCAAAAATCATGCCCATCACTTTACCAACAAATGGTTGGAACACTTCATTGTTATGCTGTTTGCGCTTAAGCTCAATTGCGCGTTGCAAAATCTGGTTAAGTTCTAAAGTTGATAAATCGCGTAAGGTGAGAAAGTGACGGAGAGCCATTCGTTACTCCACAATAATTGCCGAAAAACTCGATCAACAATCAGTTGTTGGTTAGTTTAAGAAAAAATACGGAATCGGCTAATATACTATAAGCAATGAAAAATGCAAAAAAACTAGACTTTTTGATGACCGTCTAAAAAGCGATCCACACAATAACTGATGTATTTGTCGATTTCCTGATCATCTTCCTGTACCGGAATTCCCATCAGAATACGCCATTCCAGATTGCGCAAAATACCAAAATACAGCTGCGCCGAATATTGCGGATTCTCGCAATGTAATAAACCTTGCGCATCTGCCTGTTCTAAGGCCGTGGCAATGGCACTTTGCACATGCACCGGGCCTCGCTCATGAATATGCTGAGCAAGTTCTGGATTGCGCTGACTCTGTTCCAGTACCAGACGCATAAAGGCCGAATTTTCAGGTTGCATGATCTGGTGATAAAAATTAAGCAACGTGTGTACTAAATAACTACGAAAATCCAGTGCCATCAGTTCGATCGGAATACTGATATCTTCAAAAAACTTGATACGGCGATAATCGCAAATGGCTTTAAACAAGCCTTCTTTATTGCCAAAGTACTTATAAATAGAGGCTTTGGAGCCTCCGGCATGCTGGACGATATCATCCAGAGACACAGCATCATAACCCCGTTCCAGAAACAGCTCGGTTGCACTGATCAGCAGCGCAATACAACGCTCATGACCACGTTTGGTCTGTGGCAGATCTTTGGCGAGCGGTTCTAGGGCGAGGTCTTGCATAGGAGATAATACATCAACATGTCAATAGAGATTGAAACGCCATCATAGCAAATATATGCACATATTTCATAATTGCGCCGGATAAGTGCGCTATTTGCTGATTAGGTAAAGCAAAACTTAAAAATTTGACTAAAGTTTTAGAGTATTTGTTCTATCGGGTTATGGAATGAGCAAGCCAAATGAGTATACTCGAATTTCAATAATTATAGCCAAGACTGTGGAAAAGGAAGATGACAGAACAAATGTCTGCAGGTTTAAGATTTAGACAAGCGCTTGAAGTCGAGAAACCATTGCAAATTATGGGCACAGTAAATGCCTATGCTGCCATGATGGCCAAACAGGTCGGTTATAAAGCCATTTATTTATCAGGTGCGGGTGTCGCGAATTATTCTTATGGTTTGCCTGATCTGGGCATGACTAGCCTGGATAATGTTCTTGAAGATGTACGCCGGATCACTGAGCGTGTGGATACACCTTTACTGGTCGATATCGATACCGGTTGGGGCGGTGCATTAAATATTGCCCGCACAATCAAACAGATGATTGCTGCAGGAGCCGCTGCGGTTCATATTGAAGATCAGGTGGCACAGAAGCGTTGTGGCCATCGTCCAAATAAAGAAATCGTATCGCAGCAGGAAATGGTCGATCGTATCAAAGCGGCTGTAGATGCGAAAACCGATTCAAACTTTGTGGTAATGGCGCGTACCGATGCGCTGCAAAAAGAAGGCCTGCAAGCCGTGATTGACCGTGCTTCTGCCTGTGTTGAAGCGGGCGCAGATGCGATCTTTGCTGAAGCGATGACCGATATCACCATGTACCGTACAGTGTGTGATGCGGTCGGTGTTCCAGTCTTGGCAAATATTACCGAATTTGGTGATACACCCTATTATACGGTTGATGAACTGGCGGAGCAGGGCATTGGCATGGTGCTGTATCCATTGTCAGCAACACGTGCCATGCAAAAAGCCGCACTTGAAGTGATGCGTTCAGTACGCGAACATGGTACTCAGGTAAATGTGCTGGATATCATGCAACAACGAAAAGAACTCTACGAATTTTTAGATTATCACAGCTTCGAAGACACATTAGATAAACTGTTTAAACAGGAGAATTAAAAAAATGGCTGAAGGAAAAGTACTCACTGGCGCAGGATTGCGCGGACAAGTGGCAGGTAAAACCTCACTTTCAACAGTAGGCAAAAGTGGCGCAGGTCTGACCTATCGTGGCTATGACGTACAGGATCTGGCTGAACATTGCCAGTTTGAAGAAGTCGCCTACCTGATTTTCTTTGGAGAATTGCCGACAGCAGAGCAATTGGCTGCCTACAAAGCCAAACTGAAATCCTTGCGCACTTTACCTCAGGCATTAAAAGAAGTCCTTGAGCGTATTCCTGCGGATTCGCATCCAATGGATGTGATGCGTACTGGCGTTTCCATGCTGGGCAATCTTGAAACTGAGCAGTCTTTTGAGCAGCAACAGGATATCGCAGACCGCATTTTGGCAACTTTGCCGGCAATCATTTGTTACTGGTATCGTTATAGTCATGACGGCGTACGTATTGAAGAAAATACTGACGATGATTCGATTGGTGCACAGTTCCTGCATCTTCTGCATGGTGAAAAACCAAATGAGCTACATGAACAGGTAATGAATGTTTCCTTGATTCTGTATGCAGAGCATGAATTCAATGCTTCGACTTTTACCGCTCGTGTGTGTGCATCAACGCTGTCAGATATGCATTCCTGTATTACCGGTGCAATCGGTTCCTTGCGTGGCCCTCTACATGGCGGTGCCAACGAAGCTGCGATGGACATGATCGAAAACTGGAAGTCGCCTGAAGAAGCTGAACGTGAAATGCTGGGCATGCTGGAACGTAAAGAAAAAATCATGGGCTTCGGTCATGCGATCTATAAGGACAATGATCCGCGTAATGGCATTATTAAAGTCTGGTCGGAGCGTTTGGCCAAAGATGTCGGTGATACGGTACTTTATCCAGTCTCGGTACGCTGTGAAGAAGTCATGTGGCGTGAGAAGAAATTATTCTGTAATGCGGATTTCTTCCATGCATCTGCCTATCATTTTATGGGCATTCCAACCAAGCTGTTTACCCCGATCTTTGTTATGTCGCGTGTGACAGGCTGGGCCGCACATGTGATGGAACAACGTGCAGACAATCGTATTATCCGTCCAAGCGCGGATTACACTGGGCCAGAGTTACGTAAAGTAGTGCCAATCGCTGAGCGTTCTACTGCGGCTTAATCTGTTTCTGTAGTAAAAATAAAAAAAATAAGGTCTCAATTGAGACCTTATTTTTTATCGGTTTCGTTATCGGCTTAACAGTGCCGGATCTTCAATGCTATAACCTGTTTCAAAAGGAATACCCAGATACTTTACTATTACCAGAGTTTTATTTTGTCTCGGAACTTTATAGGCCTGGCTAATTTTCAAGCCTTGCTGATAACTAACCGCTTGCTGAACCGCGCTTTTTTGTAAGCCAGATTTCACTTGATATTGATAGGTCCATTTTGGCACTTTTTCCTGAGGGTCATGCCAGGCAGGCGCGCTACCTTTTGTTGTCTTTAACACCTTAAGCTGTAGTTTTGATTTTTGAATTGGATTTAATGGAACTAAACGTTTTTTGATTTTGGCAATGTCCTGATCGAACTTGCGACTGTCTTGATCATAATCGATGCGCTTGGTTTTAGGATTGATATATAAGGAATTGACCTGAACCAGTTGATTTGGTTTTTGGGATTTAAAATTATAATAATATAGTTGAGGCAAGCGTCCACGACCATGAAGATAATGACGCATGATATAAAGCTTCTGTTCTTTGACTTCATAGCCTAGAACTTCAATATTTTGTGGACCGCCTACGGTAGCGAAAGCCAGAGTGGGCAAGCTCAGAGGGAGCAGGAGCAGTGCAGTTTTAATATTCATGGTCATTCCACCCTCAAAAAAATAGATTGGCATTTGATCATGCCAATCTATCTTAAAATACGGTAGAAATAATGAAGCTTATTCAGGCTATACAGTAACTTTGAAAGCTTAGCTGTTATTCAACAGATTGATCATGTCATGTGCAACCACAGCTGACAGTTTGTTGAGGCGTTCAAGTGGCGAGCCTTTGAGATAATACTGGAACTGATGGATTTGCGTGCCGTCATTAATGGCCACAAAAAAAGTCCCTTCCGGTTTCTCTGGTGTCACGCTACCACCTGGTTTAAGTAACCCTGTACAGGCGATAATCCAGTCAGCATCACGGAACATTTTTTTACCTGCTTCCGCCAGAGCAACTGTTACCGGCATAGATTCCGCAGTATGACTATTGATCAGATTCTTGGAAATGCCCAATACTGAAGTCTTGACACTTACATCGTAACAGATCAAACCACCAATCAGAATTTCGGCACCTTCTCCTTTACAAATGGAGAACTGGCTACTGAGATATCCAGAACTTGCGCTTTCGATAAAGGCAATTTTTATGTTTTTCTCTTCGAGTAAGCCGCAACAGGTTTTTATCATAGTCTCTATATTTTCTTTGTGAGAGTGATTTTAGATCAATTTAGACAGATTTTTTCTGTCGATCAACTCCAAGTATATTTATATTTTTATGAAAGTTAAAATTTTTTTCATAGATTAGTGTAATTTCATGTTGATCTGATCGCAAAATCTGAATGGTTAAAGCTTGGGCTATTTTCAAAAATAGAGGTTTCTTCTCAGGCGGAACAGTGGTAAAAATAAAAATAAAGTGCTTAGTGAAAGTAGGGTGTTGGAATGAAAACCACAGTAAAATATGTAGTCTTAAAAAGTCTTGACTATCAATTGGGTACACCATTATTTCAGGAAGAAATTGACGCTGATGGTCAATATTTTGATCAGATACCAAGCACAATTTCTTATCAGAACTTACAGTTCAAAGTAAAAAGCAAAGAGCTTAAACGTTTGCATCTGGCCGAAGAGCAGGAAGATACTCAAACGATTATCGTCAAAGTGGTCAATATCTAATAAAAACTGAATTTAATAAGCCTCTTTAAAAGAGGCTTATTAATCTATTGATAATTAATAAGCCTCTTTAAAAGAGGCTTATTAATTATCAATAGATTAATAAGTATAATTACAAACAATGATTTGATCTAAGTTTATACCAAAATAATAAGTAAAAATATTTGAATTAAAGTCAAGGTAAATTCGAAACAGCTTAAGTTTTATTGGTGAGGTCATGTTAAGTATCGTATTTCTTCACAGTTAATAATATTCAAAAAGAATTGTATTTTTAATGTTTTATTTAATTTTTTAAAAATATAGAAGATTTAGATTTATTTTTATATATTTATAAATATCAATAGTATAGTTATTAAGTGGTTCTGTTTAATAACGCTTTTTAAATTTTATTAAAAATTTTCCTATATATGAAATAGGACTTAAGTTATTCCTTTTATTGGATAATAGATTTTTGACCTATAGAATCTTTCATTATGTTTCTGTTGCATTATATCAGGTAATTTATGTTACGCATTAATCTCCACTTCAAGTACTTATCTTACTATTTTTTACATTGAATTAATCTGTAACAGGTTAAAGGTTGGCGAAATCTGAAAAATGCGTAGAGTAGATATTAAGTCGAAACCTATCGGCTTTTAATTTAAAGCAAATAGTAAGGAATACCACCATGGCTAATAATCAACAGCAAGACCAACAGAAACAGCAGCAACAACAGCAACAGCAAAATCAACAGCGCAATCAAGATCAGCAGCGTCAACAAAACAACCAGCAAAACCCAAATCAGCAACAAAATAACCAGCAACAACAACAGCCGCAGGGTGGTCAACACAACCAGCAACAGCGCGACCAGCAGCAACAAAACCAGCAAGGCCAACAGCAACAACAGCCACAGCAAAACAGTAACCAGCAACAACAACGTTCACGTAATCAACAAGATCAGTGAAAGCTACAGCGTTAATCTTTTTTAAGATATATGCTCTTCATAAAAAAACCGCCTGATTCAGGCGGTTTTTTTTATATTTCATTGCACGATTAGACTAAGTATTTATTAACACTGAATATTGGCTTTTAGCTTGTAGAAATTCAAGGCATTGTCTAGGTCTGTGAGCAACTCTTTTTCTGTATATTCCTTGGGTGCAAGTTTTAGCAGAGCAGGCATGTAGTTATTTTTATATTCTTTAGGATATTGTTCACACAGGATGCGTGTTCTTTCTTCCAGACTAATTGTTGAAGAGTCGAGTTTGTCCAGATAAGCACTGAGTTGATTATCTGACTGTTCAAACTGCGCTTTAATATTTGCAGCAGCCTCAGCTGAATTCTCTGCTTGCTGTTTTTGGCAGCCGCTTATTGCCAGACTCATCAATAAAGTAATTAGGATGCGATTTTTCATGCTGCCAAAATATTGTTATTGCTCATATGAAAAATTATAGAGAGAAATGACTAAAAAGAAAGCAATGATCTATAAACTTTATGAGACATTGAACATTCATAACATCCGATATTGACTGAAATAAGGAATTTTCTTCTAAAAATCTAAATTAACCCATTCTCACTTATAGGTTTAGCAATTCTTCTTGGGTTTTGGTTATTTAGTAATCTTATTTTCTCATTAAAAATATTTTTGGATAAATTACAGTCATTTAATTAACAAAAGTAATGGTTTTTTCATATTTTGAAACATTGCATCTATATATCCTACACAGATTGGCTGCATGGCTAGTGATATCTTGGCGTCATTCTAAGAACTTAATGAAAATAATTAAAAATCAGCACATTATAAGGCCTGTTTAATTTAGGAGAGTTAAACAGGCTTTTTCTTTTCCGTCTTAAATCTGGTTTTTTCTTTGCTGATTGTATTTTTTGCTCACTCTCTTTCACATAAGTTTTCATACACAACATAAAGCCTGAAAATTCCCTCAGGAGAGATACATGAATAGATGTTATTTATATATCTCTTTTCACGAAAAGACAGGACAAAGCTATGATGAGATGTATATGCGCATTTGGCATGGGCGTGATGGTCGGCTGTTGTTTTAAATCTTGCAAAGAGAAAATGTGTCAGATGATGAGCAGCAAGCATTGTAAAAGTGATCATTGTAAAAAGGATCAGACGACTCAAGCTGAAGAGCCTGTACGAACTTAGCCCCAAAAGCTTCAATTTTACTTAAAGGCTAAACAGAGCTGAGTACTGAAGTTATTCTAGATCGCTGATCCAATCATTTTGTATTGAGTCATTCTATATTTAAAGCAATAAAGCTTGATGTTGGATCGAGCTTTTTACACTCAGGAGAAAAACATGATGCAATTTATATTTTGTTTATTTGGTCTTCATGGTGCGACTGAAATTAACTACACGTGTGACCATGATGAGGTCAAACAGTGTCGTGATTGCTTGAAAAATATTGAATAATGTGCCAAATCATCAGACATATTAATGAAGATCAATCCCCGTTCAATCATCAGTTGGCGGGGTTTTTCTTTACTGATAAAATTTTTGGATCTAAACATAATTTCTCACAAGGAATACTTTATAAGAAAAATATTTCAATAGGATTACGTTTTGATAAATTCTTAGTACTTAGAACTGAAATAGCAAAATACAATAGAATATATGTAGGTGAGCATCTGTGCTCGAATTCTTGAAGCAATTCAAAAGAGGCCAAAGGCTGAAACTGCATTAGATGGTTGGTATCGAATGATTAAGGCCAATCATCCTAAAGGTTTTGCTGAGATGAAAAGACTTTTTCCGTCAGTGGATAAGGTTAGAAAATTTCATGTATTCGATATCGGCTCGCACGCGAATTCATATTCTTTGCTATATCGTCTACGATCAGGCTGAACAGCTTATTTGCTCAGATGAACAACAAGAATTGTGAAATGTCAAAGAGCACTTGAAGGAAAGTTTGTCTCTTTATAAAACTGAATGTGCAACATAAATAACATTGATGTTTAGCAGCAGATGTCATATTTATCTCTTAATAGATATATGAAGGAGATGCATATGACAAATAAGCCAGAGCAAGAGCAAGAATCAAATCCCCATAAAGAATCGAATGACGATAAAGGTAATCAGGCATCTTATAAGCATGTCAAACCAGAGAAAAAACCCAATGCAGAACCGGAAAATCCATTGAGAGAGCAAAAATAGCTTTTTCATATGGACGAAGCCCTAACTTGGTTTAGGGCTTTTTAATTTCCCGATAAACCTTGATCTCTAGGCTTTGCAATAAATTCATCTTTCATTTCAAAGAAAAATTCATGGGCTTGTTCATGATCGCAGTGCAACCAGTCATGTCGTGATTCTTCCGGAATCACAATAATCGAGCGTTTTTCGTCATTCGGGTCATGAAACTGTTTCATAAAGGGATGTTGATCTGAATTTATGGTCAGCATCGAAAATGATCTGATTTTCTCACCATCAATGTGTGCGTCATCATAAATCGCCGCCACGGTAAAAGGATTGCCATCTTCACGTGAAATGCCAAACCAGTGCGATTTACCGTCTATATATTTAGGTTCATAGAATGTATCGACGGGTACCAAAGCAAACTGGTTGTTTTTCCAGGCATGTCGGAAACTCGGTTTGGATGCCACTGTTTCAGTCCGTGCATTATAGGTATGCCGGCCATATCTCAATTCTTTCGCCCAGGCTGGAATCAGTCCGAAACGTGCGATATCCAGCTCAAACTCATCAGCACCGCGCATAATGATTGGGGCTGGCGCTAAAGGATAAACATGCGGTTTCATGCCCAGTTCGAGTTGCTCTTCATGAATATCTAATAAGGAAAGACGTTTTTTTGAGGGAAATTCATAGTTCGAGCACATAAATAACCTCTTTCATTCTAATTATTATTTGCTAAAGAATTAAAGTATAAAAATGATGGGCTCAAAACAATTCGAAATCGTAAGTATAGTTTTAACAGAAAGTAAGAATACGGATTAATATTAGTTTATCCTCTTTATAGAATAGTGCTCCTTTAAAGGACTATTCTATAAATATGAAGATTAAAATATTTGAGTTTTTAATGATTAAATACAAAAGCTCACCGGGTTATTTTGTAGGGCAGGTGTTCAAAGCTTTCCCTTGTTCAACTGAATGGATAAAGTTTCCAATTAGAAATTCACTCTGTCTTAAGGAATCACGATGATCTCCATTTTTGACGAGATGGAAGGCGATAGATTTCTGCTTCGTACATACCTGCTGATAGTAAGCATAAGTACCACGATCATCGACCAGTTGATCTTTCTCACCTTGTACCAGCAGAACCGGCACAGTCGGTGTCATATTCTCAATAGACTGTTCTTTTAAATAATTGGTCAAAGGTGCCAGATTTACATTTGATTTAAAGACAGTCTTAGGTGCTTGTTTTAGGTCAGATTGTAATTCTGACAAACAGCGACTGCGTGCATGATTAAGAATTTCTCCCATTTCTGGGCTCACTAAATTTGCTGGAGCAAGCAGCGGATCCGCAGCCTCTGCTCCTAAAAGCACAATTGGAAAAAATGCGGCGACATTAGTCGTGATTTGCGAATTGCTGGCAACATATTCAGCGATTCCTTCATATTGATAACCGCCTGGTGCCAGTGTAATTGCCCCGCGAAGATCAAATTCAGGCGCATCTTTTTGACCGGATGCTGCAACTTTAAGAGATGCTGCACCTCCTTGACTATGACCCATAACATACCAATTTTTACTAAAGTTATAAGGCTTTAAATGGTGGATCGCTCGTACAGCATCAACGACAGTATGCAACTGGCTTCGCGCATTCATATAAGGATGACCGTCCGGAGTGCCTAAACCTTGATAATCAGGTGCAACGACTGCATAGCCGCGAGCGAGCCAGGCATTCAATGCCTTAGCTGCGATTTGTTGATAGACATGGACTGGCCCACCCATATAATCGCCAGAGGGTGCACATGTATCAGCAACGCCAGTTGTACCATGCGCCCAAGCCAGAACAGGCCAGCCATCTTTAGGGAATTTGCCTTTAGGTAACAAGATATAGCCTGAAGTGACAATGGGTTCGGATTTTGTGCCACGACTGCGATAATTAATTAAGAAACGTTGTGAGGCATTCGTAAACAGATCAGTATTTTGTTCTTGTATAGATAATATTGTACCCGGTATTTTTTCCGAAATATGAGATGCTTGGATTTTGCTGCTATCGGGAAGTGGAGGAGAGGCTATTGCATATGTTGAACCTAAACATAAACAGCTCATGATCAATTTAATAATAGGAGATTTAATTTTCATCGCTGAAACCATTTTCCTTTTTATAATGTCATTTTTAATGTAGCAGCTTTATTTATGTTTCTAAATTAACTCTGCACAGAGTTTGTAAACTAAAGCTTTTAAGTTAAGGCGAATGAGTAGTACAACAGGTTATTTTAGTTTAGCTAATAACTTCATATAAGCACTTATATTTTAATGTGGTTCTGATCTGTGAGTAGAATTCATATCATGTCTAACCTCACTAATACGATCATAAATCACTTTTCGCATTCGGTTTATTACTCCCAGAGGTTTGTGCTCCGGTAGTGTATGCCATGGTGTAAAAGAGAGATTTTCACAAAACTTGTTTTGTTCAGGTGTATCAAAAACTTGCTGAGGAATGCGGATAGTTGCGACCTTGTAAAAAGGCGCCTCACTTTCTTGCCATTCAGTCATGGAATCTTCGACTGACATGGTGTTTGATGTTCTAGGCTGTATCAGAAACTCCATACATGCTTCACTTTTTTGCAAATGTTTGCGCAATTTTTCTCTTAGAAAATTATGATGCGGAGCATGTGGAAGAGGATCTGTCACTGTCGAACATGCTTGAGCTGAATACTTTATAGCTTGACGATCAGTGCCTATTCCTAATTGATAGGGCACCATAGACCAATATCTAGTTTGCAAAGGATTAGAAATTTTATTTCTCGTATTTAAGGCAATCCAGGTTCCTTTAGCTCCTAATGCAAAAGGAATATAGAGCTTATTGAAAAATCTATCGCTATTTATATCTTGCATAAATGACATATATCGGACTGGATCATTCACAAAAAAGACAGGATGATTGATCATAATGAAATCTTGAGTAGAGGTTTCATCATCTAAAAGCTTTTCTCCCGGTACTCCTAAAAGTTTTATCGCCATGCCACGGGCATCTTTTTTAATATCTGCTTGTTGGGCATCTTTAGAACCATTA